>SLGL01000506.1 GCA_007123785.1 Balneolaceae bacterium | reverse complement strand
TACGAATCAAGTGAATTTTCCGGGCTGAATGTTCCCAGACATCATTCAATTTTTTTTGAAGGTTTTTTGCAGTCAGGTTTCGGTTGATGTTCATAATGCGATTATTATTCTTTGTTGAAAATTGTAAAGGGTTCCAGAATTTGGGTTCATATGATAAAGGGGCAAGTTGTTTGTTGCCTGTTGTTTGTGGTCATTTTTTAATCTGAAATCCTACAAATATGAGTAAATCAAATTTTGAAACACTTGAAGTCTATCAGCTTTCGGAGAAGCTTTCTGACCAAATATGGTTTCTCGTTATTGAATGGGATCATTTTTCCAAACATTCGATTGGACATCAAATGATTCGTGCAGCAGATAGTATTGGAGCAAATATTGCCGAAGGAACCGGACGTGCTACTATTCAAGACAACAAACGTTTTGTCAGAATCGCCAGGGCTTCCCTTTATGAAACCAAACATTGGCTGAAAAGAGCTTCTAAAAGAAAGCTTTTGACTCACCAACAAATTCATGGCCTTGCTCCTATTATTAATGAATTAGCTCCAAGACTAAATGCATATTTAAACTCTATAGGCCGATAATCGTAAAGCTGATGGA
Source organism: Balneolaceae bacterium (assembly GCA_007123785.1). Classification (GTDB taxonomy): domain Bacteria; phylum Bacteroidota; class Rhodothermia; order Balneolales; family Balneolaceae; genus Rhodohalobacter. The sequence continues at coordinate 12,889 of SLGL01000506.1, read as the reverse complement.
AATTTGATTCTTCTTATAAAACAACCATCAACAATCTACACACCACCCTCAAACCCATCACACCAACTCCGGCACATCGAGCCACTGGCGTTTTTCGGCAGCTTCGTACCCTATATCGGCGAGCTGATTGCCTTTGGCGGCTTCAAGCAGGTTCCATCGAAACGGTTCATCTTTCACCACATGTTTCAAAAACAGCTCCCACTGGATTTTAAAGGCGTTCTCAAACTCCTGCTGGTGAGGAACTTTCATCCAGCCCTCATGAAAATCGATATCTTTCTCCACATCGGGATTCCATACCGGTTTGGGAGTGGCCGAGTGGGGCTGAATCCAGGCATCCCTTAATCCCGCGACCGCCGAACCTTTGGTACCGTCTACCTGAACAGTCAGAAGATCATCGCGGCGAACCCTGGTTGTCCACGATGAGTTGAACTGAGCAACGATACCGTTCTTAAGTTCAAAAATGGCGTAGGCTGCATCATCGGAATCTGCTTTATACGGTTTACCCTGTTCGTCCCACCGTTTGTCGATATGTGTGGCCGCCAGGCATGACACCGACTTAATATCTCCGAACAGATTATCAATTACGTAGCGCCAGTGGCAAAACATGTCTAAAATAAGGCCTCCGCCATCCGCTTTTTTGTAATTCCAGGAGGGGCGCTGGGCGGGAACTGTATCCCCCTCAAATACCCAATAACCAAAATCACCCTTTACGGAGAGAATCTCGCCAAAAAATCCCTGATCGCGTAATTGTTGCAGTTTCACAAGGCCGGGGAGCCAGAGTTTGTCCTGGACCACACCGTGCTTTACACCAGCTTTATCCGCAATTTTGAAAAGTTCCACAGCATCTTTGGTTGTAACGGCCGAAGGTTTTTCGCAGTAAATATGCTTTCCTGCGGCTACGGCCTTTTTCACGCTCTCCACACGAAGGTCGGTCCGCTGCGCATCAAAATAAATCTGATATTGGTCATCGTTTAAAACCGAATCCAGGTCAGTAGTATAGTCTTTAACACCGGACTCTTCGGAAAGCTTTTCAAGTTTAGTCGCATTTCGGCCTACCAGCACGGGCTTCGGTATGATTACTTCATGTTCGCTTATTTTAACCCCGCCCTGTTCAATAATTGGCAGAATTGATCTAAGCAGATGCTGGTTTTTCCCCATCCGGCCGGTCACCCCGTTCATGATGATGCCGATGGTGTGTGTGGTTAGTTGTTCGCTCATGGTTTATGTAATGGTTTGATAATTTTTTAAAAAAAATGCAGATATCGGAAAATATATTGATTCCAGCATTTTTTATTCCCTGTTCGATACTCTTTATTCTGCCGGATCGGTACATTGTGGCCAGGCTCCTTCCGGAAGCGACGGCACATCCACACCCTCTTTTGGAAGAGTGCCTTCCAGTTCCTGTTTCCAGTGATCTACATCTCCGGCCGGGCCATAGCAATAGATCATCTTCAGGGGTGTTTTACCGATGTTGCTCAATTGATGAAACTCATTTGGCGGGATAAACACGGCTTGTCCGCCTGTGATCTCCTTCCGCTCACTTCCAATGCACATCTCCCCTTTTCCTTCAAGGATAAAATACACTTCCTCTTCCGGGTGATTGTGCCAGGGTACCTGTCCGCCCTCCGGATCCAGTTCTACAATTCCCATACAAAAATTTTCTGTTTGAATAGAAGAAGCACCGCCGGCAATGTTTTTAGTCAGGCGTCGTGCCGGAAACCTTCGGCCATCCATTTTCTGTAAATCTGCTATATTCATATCGTTTATTTGTGAAATAATGTTTGCCTATGACTTTACCGGTTAAGACTCAAAAAATCAAGGGTGATTTTTTTCCTTTTTGGCTAACATCGGGGTACCTCTTTTACATAATTGAATGCAAACTCCCCACGGATCACGTAACATGATTAAATGTGATCCATCATCCAGGCGGTCATTACTTACCACTTCGGCTCCGGCTTTTACAAGTCTGTTTTTGTCCATTTCCGGATCCTGAGAAACAAAAGCCAGATGCAAAAGCAAAGGGTCCATATTTCTGTAATCAGGTACCTGATCTGCGGGATTATTGTAAATTTCAATCATGACCCTGTCACTGTCATCAGCCAAAAATGCAGTAAAAGGGGGCTTCTGAATCTGACTTACAACTTTTAAACCCATCGTTTCTGCGTACCAATCAGCCATTTCAACTGGATTTTCTACGTTGATTGCAAAATGCTCAATTTTCACTTTTTTCTGATTTTAGAATTAAAATTAGATTTTTGCCCTTAAATAATATGTTTGAGATCAGCTTCATTTATCTGCCCAGCCAGCCGCCATCTACAGCCAGTATTGTTCCATGAACATAACTTGAAGCTTCAGAGACTAAAAACAGAGCAGCACCTGCAAGATCTTCCGGACTGCCCCATCGTCCTGCGGGAATACGTGCAAGTATATCCTCTGCCCGGTCTGAATCTTTTCTCAAAGCCTCCGTATTATCTGTCGCGATATAACCAGGTGCAATTGCGTTTACATTTAATCCTTTTGAAGCCCATTCATTCGCCAAAGCTTTGGTTAATTGTCCTATGCCGCCTTTACTCGCTGCATAGCCGGGAACCGTAATTCCACCCTGGTAGGTAAGAAGAGAAGCAATAAAAATAATTTTGCCTGATCTCTTTTGAAGCATCCGTTTACCTATTTCACGACTTAGAATAAACTGTGCATTGAGGTTAATTTCAACCACTTCATCCCAGAATTCATCGGGATGTTCGGCAACCGGTTTTCTTCGGATAGTGCCTGCATTATTTACCAAAATATCAATGGATGGACATTCCTCATTCAATTTGTTGATAAATTCATATAATGCTTTTCTGTCCGAAAAATCGCATCGGTAGCCATAAAACTCACGACCCGCCTGAACAACACTTTTTTCAACATCGCTGCCCTTCGCTTCAAGGTTAGCTGATACACCAATAATGTTTGCGCCTGCTGTTGCTAAACCTTCAGCTATCGATTTTCCAATACCTCTTCTTACACCAGTTACAAGGGCGGTTTTTTCGGTTAAGTCAAATAGTGAAGACATGTATCAAGTAAATTTCAATTCAGGTTTTAAGAGATCAGGCATCATCGCAAATCCGTCAGCTTGCATTTCTCCATGTCTGAATAATCCAGGTTTTCACCGGCCATGCCCCATATAAAGGTATAATTGCTGGTTCCGGCCCCGGCATGGATAGACCAGGGAGGCGAAAGCACCACCTGCTGATTTGTAAGCCAAATATGACGTGTGTGCTCAGGCTCACCGAGAAAATGACACACCACCTGATCTTTCGGCAGATCAAAATAGAGATAAGCTTCCATTCTGCGGTCATGAACATGTGCAGGCATGGTGTTCCATACACTGCCACTTTTTAATTCCGTCATTCCCATTTGTAACTGACAGGTATCCACTATACTGTTGACAATTAATTTGCGTATGACTCTGTGATTGGAAGATTCATGAGAGCCAAGTTCAACAAGCTCGCTCTCCTCCTGTGTGATTTTTTTCACCGGATAAGCTTTATGGGCTGTTGCTGAATTCAGGTAAAAAATGGATTGATTTCCTTCCTTATTACTAAATACAATTTTCTTCGCACCTTTCCCAATGTAGAGCGCTTCCTTATAGCCCAAATGATAATCCTCACTATCAACCGATACTACACCAGGTTCCCCGATATTTATTACACCCAGTTCGCGCCGTTCAGTAAAATATTCCGATTTGAGGGGAGGAATTACTTCAAGCACCAAGGCTGACAGGTTCGGCTTTATTCCCCCAATAATAAATCGATCGTAATGGGAGTAGATCAGGTTAATTTCTCCGTTTTTGAACAAATCTTTGATTAAAAAATGATTCCTTAACTTTTCTGTCTTATAATACCTTATATCTTCGGGGTGACAGGCAAAACGTATCGAATAAGAAGTGGACATTTTTAATCAGAAAATTTTTAAATAATGCGTTATTTGTATATAGAAGTATTTTCTCCATCCGGTGGGATCGGTGGGTTCAGCTCAACCGGTTCTGCATAATCACCCTCCATTTTGTAGGGCAATTTAAACAAACGATCTCCCCTGGAGTTGGTAAAATAGATCCGGGATATGGAGTTTTCCTGAGAGTTACTATCCGCCCAAATAGCAAAAAACGGATCCACAGGGTTGTGCGGACGACGCATATACCCGTGATTAAAGGGACTGTCCATCGTCACTCTCCGTTTTAGCTGCCACCAGTCCTGATCCGGGTCTTTGGTTTCATAAACACCCACTTCTCCGCCCGTAAACCCCGCCTGCGGACCGGGAAGCGCCGGGGCAATCAGCGACCATCTGTCCTCATGAATAAAAAAGGTCCCCATGTCATAAATATGATCGGATACCGTCACATTCCGGGTGATCCACTCCTCTCCTGTCCAGCGGGTAATTTTCCATACGCGAGGTGAGTTTTCAAGAACCGGAGCGGCCCCAAAGGCTGTGATGTAAAGAATCACCGGATGGCCATCCTTATCAAACAACAGTTTATTCGGAAATGCCACTTTACCTTTCGCTTCATAGTCGGTGATCAACGCCGGATTGTCCCGGTCATCCAAAGGAGTTTCCACAACCCTTCCATCAACAGTCGTCCAGGTTTCTCCAAAATCGGATGTCTGCAAATAGTAAAGATTCGTTCGCCGGTCCACGTTCCCGTCAGGATGATAATTAAATGCCGTTCCCACGGTTTGCCCGTGTATTCTGGTGATCTGGTAGTGTCCGCCAAAACCAGCCAGTTTCTGAAGCTCTTCGGCCGGCTCCGGACTCCAGTCCGTGCCATCACTATTGGTCTCCCAATATAGTTCCCGTCCGCTGGTATAGAGGGTCAGCAGATGCATAAACCCTCTGTCAGGCACCTGCCAAACCTGTGAATAGGTCTGTTCCCTGGAGATAACCTTCTCAAAAGCCTCCACTGAATAGGGCTGCTGGCTGCGAAAAATTTGCCCGGGACGATGTCTTCCACGCCCTGCAATGAATACCCAGATATATCCTTCTCCATCAATCGTCAAACTGGGATTATCATGCGGGTCGTCAACCCCTCTCTGGTCGCGTACAATCGTTGGCCTGGGTACGCGGTGTTTGTCATGATCATAATAAGAAGCCATCGTCAGCAGATACCGCTCTTTCGGGCCGGAATCACCGCCGTACACAAAAAACGTTTTGTTTACTTCAGGAGCGTATATCGCCATGGGTGCCACGGTGTGCGGCCAGGCAAAAGAAAGCGGGCCTGAATATTTGTAGTCTTGAGAACCATAATTCGGCGCATGAGGACGCGCCGGCATCGGCCCGTGTCGCCACCAGATCCCCCGGTACCCATCCATCTTTTCGTTATCTCTTGGGTCATCCGTTATCACCCTCTCCTGGTGATCAGCGGTTTGTAAAGGCGTGATATCATTCTCATTTCTTGTAAATTCTGCTGATAATCCCGATTCTGCTTTTGATATATCTTCCTGTATTCCGGATTTATTATCTGAGTAAAAGGGCAACACCTGCGCTTTCAGTTCTGTTGATATTGACAATAATAGTAATAATGATAAACACAAGAGGCATCTTGATATCAAACCTCTGTCCGCTTTAATTCCTTTCATTTATGTAAAGTTTATGGTTTGATTTAAAGGTAATTTCAGGAGGGTCATACAGCCCTGCTATTTGTATTTCAGGTTTTCATGATAGTGAGATATACAGTACTTCCGGCAAATCTGCAATCAACGCATACCCAGCATCAGATTCTCTATAATATCAGCTATTTCTGATGGATCTGGATTGTTTCGTTCAATCAGATATACATGCAAGCCATCCGGGTCACTGGTCCACGTATTATATCCTTCATCGTCTACCTCTACCCAGCCGGGTTCACTCAAATCCCAGTACAATTCGGGATCACGTACAGCTGCAAGTATTGCGGTCTGATCCCAGCTCATGCGTCCGTTTATTAAAGGCTCCGATGGGTGGTGTGCGTAGGCATACCGAACCGGATGATTCTCATCCAGTTCGGTTAACCGGGTACCTGTGAGTATATTTTCTCCAATTTCATAACCTGACAATACGATTCGTGTAGGCCATTTTTCCAGAGCAGTCCCTGTGAACTCTGCACTTCCCCGGGCCCTGAAATTGTGTTCACGCCCGTAAGGATATCTTTCTGATGCCTGAGGGAGATAATGGCCTCCCATCACCACCAGATGATCCACTTTTTCTTCCACCAGTTGCACACCATTTAACTCACTGTACTGATCTGCTTCCGAGTGCAACAGATCGTACAAATTGTTCAAATGCCCAACACTTACAATCACAACTTCATGTTGCCCGGCTTCTGCCAGCACCTTACGATAGACCTCCACGGCATCCGGAAACTGATTCCGGGCTGATGCCGCATGGCCATAACTTTCTTTATCCAGTGCAATATCCGCAAAAAAATCTGCTGCATCTCTGCCTACCCTGTCTCCCTGATAAGCCCCCACCGGAATATCCGGCCGGTTGTAAAATGCATTGATCGCTGCTGTTGCACCTGAAGAGTATTCGCCCATATTGTTTACCACTGTTGCCAATATTTTAGCTTCACCTTTTCGTTCCAGTGCATGAAGCATGGCTAATGCCCCGGCATCATCGCAATCTGTAGTCATATCCGTATCAAAAATAATGCTGACAGGCTTTTCATTCTGATATACTCCATTACTGCAGGCCAAAATAATAAGGATGATGACGAATCCGGTTATTGTCTTGCAAAGTGAACAACTAAACATGATAGAAGGATTTAATGGTTAATAGTATCATTTAACAATATGTTGAGCCGCAGATACAAAATCAGGATCGATTTGAACGCCGATCCCGGCTTCTGAGGGTACCCGGATAATCCCATTTTGAGGAATAAATGATATGCCCGGGCTTTCAGCCGGCAAATCTTGATCCACCCCTTTGTACTCGTGATAGGGTCCGGCGTTAGGAATACAGGCAGCCATAAGCACAGCATATAAAAAACCGAGTCCCGCACCGCTAATATGCGGAGTGCAGGTCATTCCTATCGATTCTGCCGCCCGTGCGATACGAATTGATCTCGACAAACCACCAAAATAAAATATATCCGGCTGAACAAGATCTATCACATTATGATCCATCTGCCAAATGAATTGGCGCATACTGAACTCCTGTTCTCCGCCTGCTACAATCATATCCAATGCTTTGGTTACCTTCCGGGTTTCATCGTAATGATCGAATGGGCATGGTTCCTCAAAAAATGCATATTCATACTCTTCCTGCAGTCGTCCCATCTCAATAGCTGTTTGAATGTCATACGAGCCATTGGCATCACTATAAAGAGTCAGATCCGGGAATGACTCACGCATCAAAGGTATAAGTGCCCGGTCTCTTTTTGTAGAATCGTCTGTGTAATGCATTCTGGCACCAAGCCGGTATTTGATCGCTTTCGCACCGATCGCCTCAACTTGTTCACGAAAAAAGTCAACTTCTTCCTCTGGCGCATTGCCCCGGTTGCCTGATGCCCGGTAAACACCAATTTCTTCCTGTATACGGCCGTTTCCGAGTATATGAGTGATATTTTTTTCAACCAGCTTGCCAAGCAGATCCAGAATGGCCAGTTCAATCGATGCAATGCATGACCAGAATTGTATCCCCTGCCATTTATACGTTGATGGAGTCAGATAAGAAGACCGGTAAAGATCGTCAATCGTTTTTTCTACTAAACGGGCATCTGTGCTTTCAAAAAATGGTGCAATAGTTTCAACGAACAAAGATTGTGAATACCGGAGAATAAGATGATTACTCACAGCAATTCCCTCTGCTCCTTCATTGTTACGGACACGAACAAGAAACTGCCGGCCATGCTTTAGAAGCTCGACCGATTCAAGAATAACAGGATTTAATGGCAAAACATCCTGTTTGATTGCAGGTTTTGAAGCTGCGTCCAGCAGTTTTTGAGCCCGTTCGGGCAGTGAATATCCGGATTTGGAATCTTCGTAATGATCCCTGTTAATTTCAGGTGATAACACCCACCCTGCTCCCATCAGAGATGTAACCGAAAGAAAATGTCGACGATCCATATTTTTACCAAACAGTTTTAATTACTCATAGTGTCATTTAAACCTAAACCGAAAGTATAGCATTGACACGACAGTAGAGTGGTTGAGAACTCTTTAAGGAGTGTCCCCCTTTGAAGGCTGACATTACACATGTAATACACATATTAAATTTATTGTGGCACAGCGTTTTAAGGTGTTAAACTTATTTTTGTTCATTTTGGCTTGATCCAAAACAAACCAAAAAAATCAAGGCATTTATTCATATCTGAACATTCAATTTACAGCTCTATTTAGCTATTTTGTACACCCTCAGCATTGTTGGTTCCGGCCAGGGTTCCGGAACGGGCCGGTCACGATTTCTGCCGGCATTCTCCCATCGCATAATATATGTTACATTTTCATGTAAAGCTTCCCCCCTGTCTTCAATGAGCTGAACTTCCATAGGGCCGCCTTCGCGCAAGAGCTCTGGATTGGGTTCGACCTGAAAATCCAGTTCAGGTACTTTCAAAGCCCGTTCCCAGTCCGGTGTTTCTTCTGGTTCGGTACGTTCAATCGGTTCCAGGGTGTTTTCATCCAGAACAATTCGTTCATCACCGTAATATTGACTCCAGACAACAAGCTCCAGTGTTCCGGCCTCGCCAATTTCCACATTTCCGACACGAACGACGGATGGCAGAGCACCCGTACCTTCATAATTCCACCTGAAATCCCAGTCGGTAGCCTGGACAATATTCCACTGCCCATCTTCAAACCGGGCATTAAAAACCTGGCTGTTCCCATTTTCATCAAATTTATGATAGGTCCTGATGGTTCGCTGTTCCGTATCCCATCCCAAACCTCCGCTGGTCATATTACTTATACCATCACCCTGGCCGGCGTCCGGATCCACAACAACCCCCTCTGTTTCACTTGTTATCGGAAGTTCAACCGGTTTACCATCCACGGTTTCCCAGCTTCGCAAATCCTTGCTGCGTGCGTAGGATACTGAATGATTGGTTGCATTATCCGGTGTATCCCGCCAGACCCAGGTGGCGTGCCAAATTCCATCTGAACCCAATCTCGGTCCGCCATAAGCATTCATCTCACCCCGCCCATCAAATAACGGTGTATCATGCAAGCGTTCCCATGTTTTGGTTACCGGATCATAAACATTAAATATCTGATCACCACTTCCGCTGCCGCCCTGACGATAGGTAAAATAAAGCTCATCATCCGGCCCATTTATAAATGTAGGATATTCCGGCCCTTCATCTTCCAAAACCATTATCTTACGTTCAAATTCCTGAATATCATGGGGCTTTGCAGAACGGTAATAAATCTTTTCCGGTGGTGTCGGCGGGCCTTCCTGCAATCCTCTTCGATATGCGGTCAAATGCAAATAACCGTCCCGGTCCAGTGCAAGGCTGAGCCTCGCATGACCTCCTGTTGCCCAACCCATCTGTACAGGAAATACGTTATACGTCCACTCCTGTGAACCAAGTTTTCGCTGAGCAACCGTCAAATATCGGTCTTTGTCATAATAGGCCACATATTGAAATTCTTCACTTGTTATTAAATAAGGACTGCCTATTTGATGTACCGACCATACAGGGGCTACATCAATAACCTTAATAACATCCTTGTACCTTTCCGCCAGATCTTGTGAAAATGAACTTTGCGTCATCCCATATAATCCAACAAAGAGTACCCAAAAAACTGCATTGCGTATTATTATTGAAATTTTCTTTAAGCACATAAATTTAAATTATTTAATTCAAATAAATACTGTTTTTTAGCCTGAATGTTATGCCGCGTTCTTCTTCCTCTGAAAGATTGATCAGTATGAAGCAAAACAGATGAATGATCCGGATTTTATTTCCGGCAGGGGGTATGTTCTTCTGTGCAGGAGTCCTGACACGGGAACACACCCCTCGTTTGATGAATCACGCTTCGCGCTTTCATCTTCACATTTCCCCTCTCGAAGAAGGGATTTAGTTTTTCTCAGAATCAACCCACAAGCTTTCTGGCAGAACTTTTTTTAAAGATTTAATGATTCATTCTGATGCGTGAGTTTTTGATTCTCAGTTGTCAAAATGGCTGATATATACATCCATGGTTTCAGTTGAAGTTATTCCGGCTGCCCTGACCTGCTGTTCCTCTTCCTCTTTCCACAGAATCAGATCCTGACCTACACGAAGGGCTAAACCACCCTCAGCATCAAGAAGCTCGGCATCCTGCAGAGACTTTTCAATCACGGCCTCATCGCTTACACCCCGGTTTTCTAAAGTCCGAATTCCTGAACTTTCAGATACACTACTCGACTCATCCCGGGTTTCAGCCTGAAGGCCGGCAACCTGTTCGATCCACATCACAGTAATAAATTGTTTTGATGATGCCGGTTCGATAGTCGAGGCTGTCAGGTGGAATTGGTCTGGCGCTGTTTCGGGGTCTTCAACGGGTGGGTCGAATCCGGTTTTTTGTTCAATCTCAAGCTCTCCGGGATGAAGAAACCGCAAGGCCAGACGGGCATCACCGGAACTGCTGACGATCACCTGGTTTTCATCATCAACCTCCATTTCGTTGACGGCGTGAAACAGCCACTGATACGTGGAGGAACCATCTGATCTCTCGAGGTCATCAACAATCACAAAATATTCAGGACGAACATACAATACATGACGGTGAAACCGGTCGAGGCGGCCGTCATACGCCGCCGTAGCATCTCCTGCAGTGTAAACATAATTTCCATTTTCCTGGTGGGCAATAATTTTTCCGCGTGAACTTCTGCTGCGAGCGACCTGACCCTCTTCATCAACCAGAATACTATTATGTGCTTTCGTATGCCAAATCCAATCCTGGTGATGCGGGGTACCGTGAGTCTGACGGGCTCCGCTGCTGATTGCCAAAGGCTCTCCAAATGCCTCTATTACAAAAGCATTCTGACTCGCATGATTATGACTGATCGCACCAAACGGGTTACTCTTGAAAAGCATCATGACATTATTCTCCGGATCAGCCATATTGCTATGAAGGGCTGCTATCCCCACATCATCAAATACCCTGGATTGCGGCAGGTCATTCGGAGGCTCTGAATTCAGTTCCGGATTGTATATGCGGGCGGCCTTACGTCCTGATGCCCCAGCACCTACCTGTTCAGAGTGCCACCGGAAATATGGATTCTCATACAGATTCGACAACATATAGGTTACAATTCCGGTTGCATCGCCAAGCGGGTGGTGGTGTCCATCCCCAAATGCGCGTGTAGGCCTGCCGGGATATGCCGCATATAAACCGAAATAACCGGTATTCTGAAAAAAGGGTTTGTCCTTTAAGGGTACACCATACAAGTCCAGCTCATGGACAACCCGGACCATCCGTCTCATATATCCACTCCAGTAACTAACCCCTTCATGCCATCCTCCTTCAGCCCCTCCCCAGGCAGGATACGTACTCCATACAAGCCGCAGTGTATAGTCAAGCCAGTCTCTGGCCTCAGGTGCCTCGTGAGCCAGCACAATGCCTCCCTCCAGTGCAAAGCCTACCATACGCCCCGGATGACTGGAGTAAGGGCGCGCTTCCATCGGCCGGGCACGGTGAACATCCCGGTTTATCTGTACCATTCGGGCTGTAAGTACTTCCTTGCATATACGTCTTTCATCCTCGGTAAGAACATCGTAAATCCAGTCAAACACCGGGGTTGCGTTTTCTGCAATATCCATACCCAGTTCTGTTGGCCAGAGTGCACTGGAAGGGCCTTCAACATCCCAGGTCATGAAATGCATAAGACGACGTTTCGCTTCTTCTGCAAACCTCTCGTCACCCGTATAAAGATAGGCAAGCGCACTTGTCACCATGCGCTGGGTATAGGGGCGCATGGAGCGCCACGCTTCGTAATAAATGGGACGATAATCTTCTTCCGGCCAGGGATCCGGTTCTTCAAATAACGGCTCCTCCATTGCAAGAATCTCTTCAGCTTCTGTGATGACATCTTCTGTCAGATGGCCGTAACGGCCATCGGTATCGGTGCGAATCTCTTCTACAAGTTCAGGAGAAAAATAAAGACGAGGACGGTGATCGGGTATTTTGGCAATAACATCATCCACAGAAACCAATGGGAATTCAGTAGCTGTCTCAGGTATTTCGAAGTGGCGGGTCCGGCTAAACAGATCCTCACCTTCTTCACTGTAACCATATCGCCAGTGCCACTCACCCGGCTCCATAATTTCCTTCGGAATATAAACAGTCATATCGATGTTACGCACCGTTACGGACTCATCAGAATGAAAAGATTCGGACCGGGAATACTGGACGATGTATGATTCAGCTTCTTCCACAGGAAGCCAGATAAAAGCAGGTGGATTGGTGGCTGTGAGATCTCCATCATCTGGTGAATAACGCACCTCCTGGTCCGAAGGCGGACGATCCAGCCCGTTTGCTTCCTGTTCCATCGCAGGATCACAAGCGATGATCCCGAATAAAAACAACATTGCTGAGAATGGGATTAAAAGCTTAGATACGTGCTTACATTTCTTTTGAAACCACTTTTGTTCCGTTCTGCTAATAGAGCATTCTTTGATTTTGCTATGTCCCATATTTCTGTTGGATTGATTGTATGATTCAGATTTTAAAGAGGACTTACCCAATTTTTTACATGTAAAAACAACTCATAACACCAACTACTTCTTGTACTTTTGCCTTGATGCAAAAGTACCAAAAAATCAAGGCTGTGAATCACTTGCCGGCGGGTTTTTCAGCCACGCGGCACCATTTGAATGGTCCATCAGGCTTACAGGCAGTAATCAAAGCCCGAGCCGGTATCAAATGCTGCCACAGCGTTGCTGAAAACACCC
>SLGL01000329.1 GCA_007123785.1 Balneolaceae bacterium | reverse complement strand
CCGCACAACCTTTACCAACAATGATCTTTGGTTAACACAGGGTATTACTTTAACACCGTTAGAGAATCTGCGCATCCGGTCCGATTTTTCATATAACAACTTTAGTCGTAATTTTAAAAACGTAAAAAGCCAGGTTGAAATAGTTTCAACTGATCTTATGGCTTCCAATCCAATCAGTCACGGTTTTAGCGGCGACGACTGGATAAATGATCAAAATCAGGACAATGAGTATTTCGTATTTAATATATATGGTGAATATCATGTAGACCGGTTTTCTGATCATGATATAAGGGCAATGGTCGGTTTTAACCAGGAATGGGGAACAAACAGATTTTTTGGGGCACAAGCCAGATCTCTTATCACACCGAATATAACTGATATAAATGCAACTGTCGGGAGTCAACATACCTCCGGCAGCAGCTCACATGTAGCATTACGCGGAGCTTTTTACCGGTTAAATTATATTCTTAAAGACAGATATTTGCTGGAGTTCAACGGTCGGTATGACGGAACTTCAAGATTTGCTGAAGAGGACCGGTTCGGTTTTTTCCCTTCTTTCTCAGCGGGATGGAGAATTTCCAATGAGCGATTTATGTCTGGAGTAGATGCAATTGATCACCTGCAGATCCGTGCTTCATACGGTACCCTTGGCAATCAGATGTTGGATGATTTTTACCCATACATAACAACAATGGGAATTGGCCAGTCTAATTATATCATGTCTGACGGTCAGATACCTTTTGTTTCTCCAGCCGGCCTGGTAAGCCCGACATTAACCTGGGAAACGGTTGTTTCTCAGAATCTTGGTTTGGATTTTGAAATGTTTGGCGGAATGATTAGCGGATCATTTGATGTCTACACACGTGATACTAAGGATATGTTGATGGGGGTAGATTATCCGGATATACTTGGAACAAGTGCGCCATCTGAAAATGCTGCAGATTTGCGTACTAAAGGCTGGGAGCTTGAACTGAACTGGCGGCACACAGTAAATAATGATCTGCATTATAATATTGGAATTGCACTGGCAGACAATGTCAGTGAAATTACCAAATATGAAAACCCTAATAATTCACTCGGTGATTATTATGTAGGTCAAAGAATTGGTGAAATTTGGGGATTTGAAACAGTTGGTATGTTTCAATCTGAAGAAGAGATTGCCAATGCTGCAGATCAATCTCAATTGGGTTCAAACTGGATGCCGGGAGATGTTCGTTATGCTGATTTGAATGGCGATGGCCAGATTACATTTGGCAACAACACGCTGGATAATCCCGGTGACAGAAGAATTATTGGAAACAGCGAGCCAAGATACAGCTTTGGAATTAATACGGGTATTGCTTACAGAAACTTCAGGGTGACTACATTCTTCCAGGGTGTTATGCGAAGAGACCACTTTCCAACAACAGGAAACTGGACTTGGTTCTTCCCATTCAATGCGGGCCATGTTGAAAACTATTTCTTAACCGATACATGGAGTGAAGATAACAGGGATGCTTATTTTCCTGCACCACACATTGCTACAGACACAAAGAAGAATATTCAAACGCAAACGCGTTTCCTGCAAAATGCAGCCTATGTCCGCCTGAAAAACCTTACAGTTAGTTATGATCTGCCTGAAAGACTTACAAGCAGAATCGGATTGGGACATTCACAAATCTACTTTACAGGAATGAATTTGTGGGAATATTCACCCATACGTGCACCACTTGACCCAGAGTCCATATTTTCAGGGGCTATTGTCTATCCCATGCAGCGGATTTTCACCCTGGGTACCAGAATTTCATTATAAACTTATTTATATAGACAACAATTATGAGATATTTAGTAAGATTTAGTGTACTAATTTTAGCAACCTTGCTTTTAAATGGGTGTAATGATGACTTTCTGACCAGGGCTCCACTGGATGAAATCAGTGATGAGGTTTATTGGAATACAGAAAATGACTTGATGGTGTATAACAATACACTGTACCATATGAGTGCAAATGATAATAATGTTCCCATTAATTTGGGACACGATCAGGGGTTTAACAGTCATATGCACAGCTATTGGTATCTGGATGGATATGCTGATAATCTGGCTCCAAGGCATGAAAGGCACAACCGGTTTCAGCAGGTACGTGCCGGGCAGCACAGTGTCCCTTCGAGCTCCCAATGGCAGGGTTATCACGGCTGGAATTTTGTACGTGCTATCAATGTGGGGCTCGAAAATTATGACCGTGCAGATATTCCCCAGGCAATCATAAACCGATATGCGGGTGAAGCCAGGCTCTTCAGAGGATGGTTTTATGCCGATAAAGTGCAAAAATTCGGGGATGTTCCCTGGGTTGACAGACCGTTAAATATCGATTCGGAAGAGTTGTTTGCACCAAGAACTCCAAGGGAAGAGGCCATGGACAATGTTCTGGCAGATTTGCAGTTTGCCAGTGAACACCTTCCGGAAGACTGGGGAGACGGAGCTTCACCCGGCAGATTTGACAGATGGGGAGCGCTTTTGGTGAAATCAAGAGTGGCTCTGTTTGAAGGAACATGGAGAAAATACCATGGAGGCAACAACCCCGATATGTGGCTTCAGGTAGCTGCTGATGCAGCAAGGGAGATCATGGAAAACGGCCCATATTCATTGCATAATACCGGCAACCCCGACAGTGATTATAATGCCTTTCACCGGGTACTTGACCCTTCAGGTAGTCCGGAAGTAATGTATTGGCGAAAATATGAAATGGGTACAAGAACCAATCATGTTCAAAATTATTTCAGTTATACGGGGGGAGCTACCAAAAGCCTTGTAGAAGATTACCTGGCCACCGATGGTTTGCCGATTACTCTTTCTCCTTTATATCAGGGCGATGAACAGATTGAAGATGTATTCGAAAACAGGGATCCGAGGCTAAGACAATCTATCCTTCATCCTGAAGATTCTGAGTATTATATGTATCACAATGCAGACGGAAGGGATTACCCGCGTATTGAAGGCATGGGTTCCGGGCGTCTCTCAACAACCGGTTACCATGTAGTGAAACATTACAATGCTGAAGATATGATTGGGAAAGCATTTAATCAGGGTGAACATCCGGCCATTATATTAAGGTTTGGTGAAGCATTATTGAACTATGCTGAGGCAAAAGCTGAACTGGGAGACATCACTCAGCAGGATTTGGATATGAGTATAAATCTGCTGAGAGACCGTGTTAATATGCCTCCAATGGTAATGGGTGATATCCCGGTGGATCCGCGATATGAGAACACCGGCCTTTCTCCATTAATTATCGAAATCAGGCGAGAGCGAAGGGTTGAGCTGTTTTTGGAGGGCTTCCGCTATAACGACCTGAGACGCTGGGCCTGGGGTTCCAAATTGGAACAGCCGGATCTGGGAATACGCTGGAATGATGCAGCCGAAGCACGATATGAGGGTGCAGATATCAGAACAACTCAGGATGGGTCCGGTAATACGTATATTGATGTATATCAGGGTACCGATTGGGCAAATCCGGTATTTGATGAAAGCAGACATTACTTATGGCCAATACCAATCAGTGCTTTATCCCAAAATCCGGATATAGGACAAAATCCGGGCTGGTAGCTTGTAAGTGGAATAATTTTTCTCTGAAAGAATTTTACAGGGTCCATAACAACCATTTGGGCCCTGTAAATAATTAAATCTGAGAAGTTTCAGATTTTTTTGTGTAAATCACTTTCTCTTTGTGATATACACGGAAGCCAATTCCGGCTAAAATGTGCTCATTATT
>SLGL01000228.1 GCA_007123785.1 Balneolaceae bacterium | reverse complement strand
TAAACAGATGCCGCAGTTTCATCGCAGGAAGATTCGATGCCTAAAATATTCATTTCCAGGTGTATGGCTTTTCAGTGCCTGTCTATTCTCTGTTCGTTTCGAAATAAAGGAAGACCGTAAAATCGTTTATTAAGGAGTTCTTATACAGATTCTATGGATGTACAAATACTACAGGGGTTTTCGTTGTGGCTCATTCATGAAACCTGCAACATCCGTTCAATCGGCAGCATCGCTTTTTGAGCGAGTTCTTTCGGTACTTTTACTTCAAACTGGTCGTATTTAAGAGCATCCCGAAGATTTTCTAGTGTGATCATTTTCATGTAATCACAAACAGACTCTTCGTTAGCTGCATAAAACTGTTTGCCGGGATTCTCTTTCTCCATCCGGTGTAAAATGCCTGTTTCCGTGGCAACCACAAACTTTTCGGCTTCCGATTCACGTGCTCTGTCGAGCATGCCGCTGGTTGAGTAGACATGACCATCTTTGCAGTCAAAATACATGGCAGACTTCATCATGCAGGATGTAGAGCAGCCACACTCGGGATGAATGAGAAATTCGGCATCGGGGTACTCTTTTTGTTTTTCTGAGAGATTCAGTTCTCCGATTTTTTCATGAACATGACAGGCACCGTCCCAGATGATCAGATCCCGGCCAGTGATCATTTCTACATACGCTCCCAGGAATTTATCAGGCAAAAAGAGAATTTGCTGATCTTCGGGAATGGACTCCACAATTCCAACGGCATTAGAGGAGGTGCAGCAATAATCACTTTCTGCTTTTACCTCGGCCGTAGTATTTACGTATGAAACAACCACCGCTCCGGGATGCTGTGCTTTCCACTCACGAAGCTGGTCTGCTGTTATACTATCAGCCAGTGAGCATCCGGCATCAAGATCAGGTATCAGGACCGTTTTATGAGGAGAGGTGATGGAGGCTGTTTCGGCCATAAAGTGAACGCCGCAAAATACAATGATGTCGGCATCGGTTTTAGCAGCCTTACGAGCGAGCCCCAGAGAATCACCCACATAATCGGCTATGTCCTGGACTTCGGGAACCTGGTAGTTGTGTGCCAGTACGATGGCATTTTTTTTTCGTCTGTGTTGATTTACTTCAGCAAAAAGGAGTTGGGTTTGAGTATTATACATGAGAGTCGGAGTAATTTTAATCTGCTTTTAGGATCGATTCGTGAGCAATATTTTTTAAGCAGATGTTTCTGTTTTGTTTTATTAAAAAATTTCTATGATCTGTTGACTAATGTCGAAGGCTTCCACGGAATGAGTAAGGGCACCTACTGAGATAAAATCTACACCGGTATCGGCAGTTTCCCTGAGCCGTTCGAGAGACATATTCCCTGAGGCTTCGGTTATTGCCTGATTGCCAATCAACTTTACGGCTTCTTGCATTGTTGCAGTGTCCATATTGTCAAGCATGATGATGTCTGCACCCGCTTCCAGGGCTTCGCTGACCTGTTCCAGCCTGCTGGTTTCAACTTCAATCTTAACATCAGGATTGAAAGTGCGCACTCGTTTCACCGCGAGAGTGATACTTCCGGCTGCGCTAATATGGTTGTCTTTGATCATCGCCATATCAAAAAGCCCCATCCGGTGGTTGGTTCCTCCGCCTGTTCTTACTGCGTATTTGTCAAGAATTCGCAAACCGGGTACAGTTTTCCGCGTATCCAGAATTTTAGTGGATCTGCCTTCAAGTGCACTTACCATTTTCGCTGTTTTGGTGGCAATGCCTGACATTCGCTGTGCAAAGTTGAGTGCCACCCGCTCGGCCGTTAACAAAGCACGGCAGTTTCCTTCAACTTCCGTAAACGTATTTCTCCGCCTGACAGTATCTCCGTCTGAAACAGCAGGCTTCCAGATTACATTTGGGTCCAGTTTCTGAAATACCCGTTTGGCTACATCAAGGCCGGCAATGATACCATCCTGTTTTGCCAGCCAGACCGCACGGGCGCGTTTGTTGCTGTCAATGATGCCAACAGTGGTTACATCCCCATTTTGGATATCTTCCTGTAGGGTGCGTTCAATAGTTTCGTCTAACCATTTTTCATCGATACTTGTAATATTTCTCATAAAACTGCTTCATTCCTATATGAACGGCCTGCCTCAGTTCCACGCTTTTTACTGAAACGAATTGCCTGTAGCTCAGAGTATTTGACATCCGGAAAATCGGTTCGAAAGTGAACACCGCGACTCTCCTCCCGTGCCAATGCCCCCCGGATGATCCGTTCGGTAACCATCAGCATTTCTCTCATTCGAATAAAATAATATTCATGGCCATGGCGATAGAGGGCTGAGTTTAACCCGTTGTTCAGTTGCTCCAAAGCCGAAAGCAGGCCCTCTCTGTTTCGTTCAATACCAGCATATCGGTTCAGCAGTTTGGTCGCTACTCGTTTTTGGTAAAGAAATGGCTCAGCCAGGTCGGGTGATAGAAGAAGTTCCTGAGCTTGATATAGTTTTCTCTTAATGCTGGACTTATGGTCTTTAGCATGTTCTGCAGCCCGTTTGCTGAAGACAAGGCATTCGAGAAGTGAATTGCTGGCCAGCCGGTTTGCGCCATGTACCCCCGTTGCGGCCACTTCTCCGCAAGCATAAAGACCTTCAATACCTGTAAGTCCATTTAGGTCTGTCTCAACTCCACCAATGCAGTAGTGAGCTGCAGGTGCTACAGGAATCCCTTCTTTCGAAATATCAATTCCGTGCGCTTCAACCTTGTTAATTAAGCCGGGGAAGCGTTTTCTCATTTTCTGAGCATCCAGGTGGGACAGGTCAAGCCGGACAAACTTTTCGTCCTGTAGTTCGAGTTGTTTCAGGATTTCACGAGATACCAGATCCCGGGGGGAGAGTTCAGCCTGGGGATATTGCAGCATGAACCGTTCCCCTGATGCATTGAAAAGCCGGGCTCCTTCGCCGCGCAAAGCTTCGCTGATCAGAAATATCCCGCCTTTTTTGGTGTAAAATGCTGTGGGATGAAACTGCACAAACTCCAGATCCTTCAATACGGCTCCGTGATTGTAGGCCAGCCACAATCCGTCTCCGGTTGATGTGTGAGGGTTGGTAGTGCGGATGAATAATCCGGAATATCCTCCAGTAGCAAGAATGGTGGCTCTGCTTTGAAGTTGAATGGATTGATCCGTTTTGTAAAGATAAGCAAGTACTCCGTAACAGCGGTTTTCTTCACTGACCAGATCGTACACAAAGGCATCTTCCAGGACGGTAATGTTTGGGTTGGTACGGATTCGTGAAATCAAAAAGTCGATGATTGCTTTACCGGTTGCGGCGCCATCGGCATGGAGAATTCGCCGTTCGGAGTGGCCGCCTTCCAGGCCGAGGTGAAGTGTGTCACCGTTTTTTTCAAAGGGCATTCCCAGGTCAATCAGCTCTTTTACACGTTCGGCACCTTCTTTTACCAGAACCTCAACGGCATGTTGGTTGCAATAACCGCGTCCGGCCTTCAGAGTGTCGGAGATGTGGCTTTGGAATGAATCAGATTCTTGTAAAACAGCAGCAATGCCTCCCTGAGCCCAATAACTGCTGCTTTCCTCGAGGTCTGATTTTGTAACCAAAACGACCGGGCCATATTTCGATGCTTCCAAAGCAGAATTCAAACCGGCCAGCCCGCTCCCGATAATTAAAAAATCTGTTTCTATGATCGCTGATTCCACAGTATGCGATTTAAAATTAGCCCGTAATATACGATTAATTCTTTATACGAACAGGTTCAAACCGTGCCTTTTATTGTGACTCCTGATAT
>SLGL01000016.1 GCA_007123785.1 Balneolaceae bacterium | reverse complement strand
TTCCGAGTCTCTCAGCTTCCCGGTAGACTCTCTCATTGGTATCTCCTTCAAATTCTGCTACAATCGCCATAAATGCGCCTTCCAGGTCACCTTCTTTATAGTGGCGCGGAATCCATTCAAAGCGGCCTTCTTCTGCCCATTTCCGTAAATCATCTGTCAAATGGGGGCTGATGACGGTAAGCCTGGCTTTGGCTTCCAATAGTTCCGCAATTTTTCGTTCTGCTTCGTGATCACCGCCAAGCAGCACAGTTTTCTTCTCATGAAGGCGGGTTAAATAAATCGGGTAAACATTCATATATCTATATTATAATGGTGACAAGGACACTATACATAACCTCAGGCTTTGCTTCCGAGTATTTCACCCTGCTTCTAACTCTTTACATTTTTATAGTATTGCGCAGACAGATGAATACCACACTCCGTTTTTTCCCGGTTTTTCCACCGGCCGTTTCGCTCATCTTCCTGGTGGTTATCAATCGGCTGCGTGCAGGGAATACAGCCAATAGTTGGGTAACCGTGGTCGTGCAGCGGATTATAAGGAAGGTCGTACCTTTCGATATAATCCCATACATCGTCCCGGTTCCAGTTCGCTAGCGGATTAATTTTTACCACTTCGTTCAGCGGATCCCACTCAAAAATTTCGGTCTGCTTGCGCGTATCTGACTGGCTTCGCCGGATACCTGTAACCCAAGCTTTTTTATCGGACAGATAATTCTTGAGCGGAAGCACTTTTCTCAGATAGCAGCATTTATCGGGATCACTTTTCCATAGTTCATCACCAAACTGCTCTGACTGGTCTTCCAGTGTAAGTGATGCATTTACACGCTTAATATTCAGACCAAACCTTTCTTCGAGATCATCGCGCAGTTTATAGGTTTCGTTAAATAAAAGATGTGTATCAAGGTAAAATACGGTTACGGGAATCTGATGTGTTACCAGTGTATGAATCAATAGTACACCAGATGGACCAAAACCCGTTCCCATAACCATTTCATTGCCAAACTGGCGGTAACCCCATTCTAAAATTTCATGAGGCTGGCTGTCTTTAAAACGGGCGTTCAGACCGTCCAAATCGTCATAAGAAATGTTGTCCATCTTACTGTTTCCGTTTGCGACAAGCTGTGTTTGTGAAAAATCGATCAATCCGTCAATAACATTCATGATTTCAGGCCTGTTTATGATTTTATCCAACTACTGCACTTTGTATTTCAGTTTCTTTGTTTATATCTACATCAACCGGCTCGGTAAACCAGGCAAGGGTATCAGCCATCGATGCCAGTTCTCCGATTATGATTGTTGCTGGTGGTGTCAGGTATTGAGCCTTATCGATAATCGTTTCCAGTGTGCCGGTAATCGTAATCTGATTTTTATAGGAAGCTTTTTCAACGATAGCGACCGGAGTCTCAGGCTTTCTGCCGAGAAGAACAAGCTGTGTGACAATAAGCTCCAGGTTTTTCATTCCCATCAGCACCACCAGTGTGTCGGCATGTGCAATGTGCTGCCAGTTTTTAAAAAGGTCTTTTTTATCACGCGTATATCCTGTTACCACGGTAAAAGAACGGGCTTTGCCCCTGTGTGTGACCGGAATACCTGCATAAGCAGGTGCTGCAAGTGCACTGCTGATACCGGGAACGATCTCGAAAGGAATCTTCTCTTTAGCCAGCGCTTCGCACTCCTCACCGCCCCGTCCAAAGACAAATGGGTCTCCCCCTTTCAGGCGCACAACCACTTTCCCTTCTTTTGCTTTAGCCACAATAATGCCATTGATCTGCTCCTGCGAAACTGATGGTTTACCGGGCCTCTTTCCTACATAAATACGCTCGGAATTTACCGGTGCGTATGATAGCAGATCTGGGTTTACAAGACGGTCATAAATAAGAACCTGAGATTTTTTGATGGTGTTAATTCCCCTCAGGGTAATCAGGTCGGGGTCACCCGGCCCGGCACCTACCAGGTAAACTGTTCCATTTCGTTGAAATTGATTTCTGTTAATCACTTTTCTTTATTTATTTGTTAAATCCTCAGTTCTAAACGGCCACTTCTAAGGCCTGATCAATACCCTTACGCTCCCAGAAATCGCCGAATGATTCGCCATTTTTCCGGTTCACACTATATCTTTCAAGTAAGGGGCGCACTTCACTTACCAGTTCCTCAAGAGGTACAAGCTCTTTATAGAGTTTGTTCAGCCGGGTACCTGATGGGTCTCCGCCAATAAAAATGGAATATTTGTTTAGCGATTGACCCACAAACCCGATGTCTGCGACATAAGGACGTGCACAGCCGTTGGGACAGCCGGTCATACGAACGGAGAGTTTTTCATCTTCCAGTCCCAGTTCGTTAACCACTTTTTCAAAGTCGCGGATTATATCCGGAAATACTCTTTCAGATTCCGTAATTGCCAGTCCACAGGTGGGCATTGCGGGGCAGGCCATTGAAAGTTTTAATAAATTAGAATATTCCTCACCCCAAACTATACCATAACTCTTTAACTGCTCTTCTACTCCTGTTTTCTCTTCTTCGCTGATATTCGTCAAAAGCAGGTTGTGATTCGGAGTGAACCTGACTTCTGGTTTAAACTTCTTGATCGTTTCCCGGAGTCCTGTTTTTAACTGACGGTTTTCATCATCTTTGATGCGGCCATTTTCGATGGAAAGGCCTAAAAACCACTTGCCGTCTGATTGTTTATTCCATCCCAGGTAGAGATCGAGCTCAAATTTTGGTATGTCTTTAAATGGTTCTAACTGGTATCCAATACGGCTCTCCAGTTCCTTTTTAAATTTATCTATACCCCATTTATCCACCAGATATTTCATGCGAGCCACTTTACGGTTTTTACGCTCGCCATTATCCCGCTGAATGGCAATAATTGCCTTCACTACTTCAAGAACTTTATCAGATGTGATGTATCCTAAATGATCACCAAGGCGCGGAAATGTGCTCGCTTTACGATGATGCATACCCATTCCACCTCCAACAACCACATTAAAACCTTTAATTTTGTGGTCCTCATCAAACATTGCAACCAGTCCGATATCCTGTGTGTAAAGATCGATACTGTTATCACCCGGAAGAGCAACACCAATTTTGAATTTTCGCGGCAAATACGATTTTCCATAAAGAGGTTCTCCAACTTCCACTTCTTCCTCGCCACTGTAAATTTTTTCGCCATCCAGCCATAATTCATGGTATGCATTGGTTGCAGGCAACAGTTCATCGGAAAGCTGATTGGCAAAAAATTGAACCTGCTCCTGTCTTCCGTCTACATCGGGAACCGGTGTAGCCATGACATTTCTCACAATATCACCACAGGCACCAATTGTTGATATCATCGATTGGTGCAAATCACTTAATGTGCTTTTCAACTCTTTTTTGATAATTCCGTAAAGCTGAAACGTCTGTCGTGTGGTCGCACGAATGGTATGATCTCCATAACGATCGGCAATATCATCAATAGCAAGATATTGCTCAGCAGTAATCTTTCCAGCAGGTATGCGTCCGCGAATCATAAACATGTAATGTCTGTCTCTGCCTTTTCGAAGATCCCGGTCATCCTGCTGGTACGAACCGTGAAACTTTAAAATCTGATAAGCTTCCTTGCTAATGAAAGGTTCATCATTTTTCATTTCATCGGCAAGAGGGCCCCGCAAATAATTACTGTTTTCTTTTATGACTTCAACTTTACTTTTTTTGGTGCTCATAATAAATGTAAGGGTAATTCCTCCGGTGATGTTTTAAATCCGGAGGAATTGATTTTTCTATTTTAAGTTATCGTTCAATTGGTGCATCAATCAGGTTGCCCCATTCTGTCCACGAACCGTCGTAATTGCGAACATTTGGAAAATCGAGCAGCTCCTTTAAGACAAACCAGGAGTGCGCAGACCGCTCCCCGATTCGGCAGTAAGAAATGATATCCTTATCCGGTGTAATGCCTTCTGCTTCGTATAATGCTTTAAGTTCTTCTTTTGATTTAAAGGTACCGTCGTCGTTCACGGCTTTCGACCAGGGAATATTTTTTGCCCCGGGTATGTGTCCGGCGCGCTGGGAAAGTTCATCCAGCCCGGGAGGTGCCAGGATTTTTCCTGTAAATTCATCCGGTGAACGAACATCAACCAAACCGTGCGCCTGGCTTCCCAACGTCTCAGCAACATCATCGCGGAAAGCTCTGTACTCTTCATGGATCACCCCGATTTTGTACTCAGCCGGTTCAACTATAGTTGTTTCGGTGGTCAGTTCACGATTTTCGGTTTCCCATTTTTTTCGTCCGCCATCCAGAATTCGTACATCATCGTGGCCATAATACTTCAACAGCCAATACGCCCATGCGGCAAACCAGTTGTTGTTGTCGCCATATAGAATGATGGTGGTGTCATTACTGATTCCGGATTTTGAAAGCAGTGTCTCAAAATCTTCTTTGGAAGCGATAGTGCGGCGCAATTGATCCTGCAGCTCGGTTTTCCAGTTCCATCCTATGGCTCCGGGAATATGTCCCGAATCATAGGATCTTGTATTCACATCTACTTCAACAAACCGGACTCCGGTATTCTCAAGGTGCCCTGCGCCCCATTCACTTGTTACAACTACTTTTGATTTTGTTATTGTTTCAGGCATTTATTTTTAAACTTTGTGTTTTAGATTATTGACGAGTGCGTGATTTCACAAAGCCATACCTGATTCAGCGACAAGGGCAAAAAAAAAGCCCACTACCTGAATCAGGTAGTGGGCTTTTTTCTCGAAAACTCTTCGTCAGAATTTAATTGAACATTTCGCTCCACTACCTCTCGGCATACACATACAACACATCATAGCACAACAACTGTGCATTATGTAGCAGATAGCGGAATTAAAATGTTGGGTATTCATCAATTTTTTATTCTTTCAGTTCCTTTATTCTGAACTGTGCTAATGTTAGGGACTTTATCCGATTAAATCAAAAATTAATGAAAGAAACTTCTTTCGCTTTCTGAAAAATTTCCAAATAACCCAATAAAAAGTAAATAAAGCGCTTACAGAATTCTAAATTTGTTAATAAGGCAGCTGTTTTTAACACAAAATAAGACCTGTTGATCTTAAAAGCTGACCACTTACTACTCCATGTTGTGCGTGTATGACTGATAACAAGCGAGTAATACTACATTTGGTTCACAACGCTCAGATCCGGTGAGTGCGCAGGTTGTATGACACGACACTACATTATCTGACCGGATTCTCACTGAATCTCGGAAGTCCAAGTTTGTATTTTACGGCAATTACGCGAATCAGAATAATTACTGCTATGCCCAGAATCTGTGCGACAAACAGAGAATCAAAATATTGCAGTATCAAAAGAAAGAGAATACCACCGGTAATGGCGGCCATTGCATACACTTCTTTTTGAAAAATAAGCGGCTTATCACCAGCTAAAACATCTCTCAGAACTCCTCCAAAACATCCGGTTATCACACCCAGGGCAACAGATACACCACCACTCATACCTGCCTCAAGTGCAATTTGGGCTCCCATCACGGTAAAAAGTCCAAGGCCGGCAGCATCAAAAGTAAAGAGCCAGCCCTCCAGTTTATTCATTCTGCGATAAACTACCAGGCTAAAAATGAATCCGGTTGTTGCTGATGTGATGACCAGTGTATCTGTCAGCCAGTTTACAGGCAAGTTGCCGATCAGAAGATCCCGGATGGTACCACCCCCTATGGCTGTAACAAATGCCAGAACAAAGATACCGAAAATATCAAAACGGTTTCGGATAGCTGCCATCGCACCTGAAACGGCAAATGCAAACGTTCCAGCTGCTTCAATCATCAGAAGAAAAGTATCACCGGGAATTTCCATATTTTCATTTTTGAGCTGGCAGCTTGGTTTAAACTATATCTTAATACCCTGCAGCCTGTCCATCTTTTCGGGAGTCAGACGCACCGTAATAAAAAGTGCCATCGAACAAAATACCCTGAAAGCCACCGAATCTCTCAAATCCATACCTCACTTCGTGACCCATTTTGAGGAGTGAGCGCACTGTTTCATAATTGAAACCGGACTCCAGTTCCACAGCTCCTTCACCACCACCTGAATGACGGATTCGCGGCGCATCGCTTGCTTCCTGAAGGTTCATCCCAAAATCCACAACGTTCATTACGATCTGTACATGGCCCTGAGGCTGCATATCTCCACCAGTCAGCCCAAAACTTATATATGGCTCTCCAGCTTTGGTTACAAACGCTGGAATAATCGTGTGAAACGGCCTTTTGCCTGGTTCATACGTATTCACATGGCCTTCTTCCAGTGTAAAACCGGTACCCCGGTTTTGAAGAGGGAAGCCCAGTCCGGGCGGAGTAATAAGCGACCCAAACAGCCAGGAATTACTTTGGATCAGCGATACCATGTTCCCGTCACCATCGGCTACAGTCAGATAGATGGTATGGCTGTCTGCTTCAAGGCCAGGCCCGTAACTGCCCGTCCAATCTTCCCGGATTTTTTGCCGTCTTTCATCCGCATAATCTTTCGAGAGAAGCGCATCTGACGGCAGGTCATTGAAATCGGGGTCTCCGTAAAAAGTTTGCAGATCGGCGTAGGCGAGTTTTTTTGCTTCCGAGAAATAGTGAATATGCTCCGGACTGCCGAAACCATACTCTGCCAGATCGTAACCCTCCAGAATATTAAGCATCTGTAAAACAGACATCCCCTGAGTGGGCGGCGGAATCTGCCAAACATCATATCCGCGATAATTAACCGAAATCGGATCAACCCATTCAGATGAATGGTTTTCAAGATCCTCCATTGATAAAAACCCACCTTTATCCTGAATATGATCGGTGATTCTCCGGCCGATCTCTCCCCGGTAGAATGCATCCCGGCCGCCTTCGGCCAGAATTTCAAGTGTATTGGCAAGATCTTCATTCTTGAACAACTCTCCTTTTTTCGGAAAACGCCCCCTCTCACGATAGAGAGTGCTGAAATAGTCGAGTTGTTTCCATTCAAAATCATCGGACAAGCCGTAAAAACGGATCAGATCGCGATCCAGAAGATCCATCAGGTCGGCAATTTCAGCGTGCACAGCTACTCCCTGTCTTGCGTATTGAATCGCAGGATTCAACAGAGCCTCAAAATCAATCCTTCCAAACTTCTCATGCATTTCAAACCAGCCGTCAACAGCTCCCGGAACCGTTACGGCGTGAGGGCTTGAGGCTGATATGCTGCCAATTCCTTTTTCCAGGAAATAATCATAGGTCAGATTCTGTGGCGATGTTCCGCTTGCATTCAGTCCGTACAGTTTTTCATCATCTGCACTCCAGATGATGGCGAACAGATCTCCACCAAGCCCGTTCATGGCCGGGTCAGCAAACCCAAGAAATGCATTGGCTGCGATAGCGGCATCCACGGCACTGCCACCCTGTTTCAGAATATCCACAGCAATCTGACTGGCAAGCGGATGATTGGTAGCCGCCATTCCATTTTTTGCTATTACTTCTGAACGGGTTTCAAAGAGTTCGCCCGAAAGACGATCCTGGGCCAGTATATCGGCTGAAAAAAGGATTAGAATAGTACAAACGGTGCAGTTGAAGACAGAAAAGAGAGATTTGTTCATAAAATTTTTATCAGGTTCAAACGGGATAACATTCCCGAAGATCTGTTTTTATCCTGAAAAAATCAGCTTTTCTGCAGATATCAGCCAAAAAAGAAATCCCGAACAACAATCAGCCGTCCGGGATTTAGAATCCACATAATTGTGAATTTGAATGTCCATATTTTTTTCGAATACGGACATTTTTCCAGCTACGGAAATTAGTCATACGCACGTTGTTAAACTTTTCGGTACAGGGGCCCAAATGCAGTGCAAGCCCTGTAATCGGCGCTTTCGGAATCAGCGGTACCAAAAGCTGCCCAGGCACTTGGCCTGAAAACCCGTTCTTCGGGAACATTGTGCATTGAAACGGGAATCCTCAACATGGATGCCAGCGCGATGAACGAATCCCCAATATGGCCATAACTGATCACACCGTGGTTGGATCCCCAGTTGTTCATCACAGTGTAGACCGACTTGAAAGCGCCCGATCCTGTTACATTTGGAACGAACCAGGTGGTTGGCCAGGTAGGATCGGTACGGCGGTTTAGCACATCATGCACTTCATCAGGCAGATCTACGGTGAATCCTTCAGCAATCTGCAACACCGGCCCCCGCCCTTTAATCAAATTGATCCGCGTCATAGTTACCGGCATCTCCCCTTCGGTAAGAAACTGTGAGGAGTATCCACCTCCGCGAAAATATTCCAGGTTGGCGGGGCACCACCGAGTAGCTTCCAGGCAGTTCTCAGCTTCCTGTTCGCTGATTTCCCAATACGGTTTGATGACTGAATTGCCGTCTTGTTTTTGACGCCCTGTACCATCGAGCGATGCCGATCCGGAGTTCAGAAAATGAATGATTCCCCCGGATGCTTTTCCATTAAGTTCATGGCCGGTTACGCGCTTCACCGAATCGGGACTCCAGTAGGTACGAATATCCCCGAAAATCGGAGCTGTGTTGGTCAGTTGATGTCCCATCAGCATGCAAACACCATTGAGGGTATCATTCTCGGTGGCCACAATAAAGGGTTCGCGGATACCATTCCAATCAAATGATGAATTGAGAATCGCCTCTGAAAAATCACCGTTTGGAAAGTGATCGGTCCACTGGCGCTGACCCTGAAAGCCTGAAGCAATCGCATTGCGTCCCAGTGCTTCTTCTTCATAACCGATCTCGTTCAGTTTCGGGTTGCCGATCATCAAGTCGCGGATAATCAGCGTCATCTTCACAACAATTTCCCAATTTTCATCTTTCTCTTCACGTGTTTGCTGCCTTTCCGGCGGGTTGATGTCTTCGCCTTCTTTGCATTTCTCCTTCACCCAGGCCATCGCTCTTTCAAACTCTTCTTTATCGTAAATCTCTTCGTTGATTCTCCGAACAAGCTCGGTCATATCCACCGCTTCGCACCGGATTCCAAGGTAATCTTCAAAAAAATCCTCCTGGATCATCGAACCCACAATGCCCATTGAAACCGAACCAATCGCCAGATACGATTTCCCGCGAATTTCTGCAACGGTGAGTCCCGCCTTCACAAATGTCAGAATTTTTTCCTGTACATCTTCAGGTATCGAGTTATCCCCGGCATCCTGCACTTCACTTCCATAGATACTGAAGACCGGCAGCCCTTTTTGATCGTGTGCTGCTTTAGTGGCAGCAAGGTAGACTGCCCCGGGGCGTTCACTTCCATTAAAACCCCAGATCGCCTTAGGATATCCCGGATTCATATCCATCGTTTCGGAACCGTAACACCAGCAGGGTGTAACCGTGAGTGATACCCCGACCCCTTCTTCTTCAAACTTTTTTGCTGCTAAAGCTGCTTCAGCCACTCCTCCAATGCAGGTATCTGCAATAACACACTCCACCTGTCTGCCATTGGTATAGCGCACGTGCTCTGAAATAAAAGCTGCAGCTGATTTTGCCATCTTCATCGTCTGATCTTCCAGGGATTCCCGAACCCCCTTTCTTCGGCCGTCAATCACAGGCCGGATACCGACCTTTGGAAGCCTGCCGATCAGTCTTTGCGGAACTGAATTCAGGTTTGTTTTTTCTGATACTTTAACTTTTTCAAGAGTTGAATTCGACATAATTTCAAAATTTAGTTGTTGCCTGTCATGAACTTTTGTTACCTGTTTTCAGATATCCCGCATCATAGTTTGGTAAGAACGCTCATCGTTGTACATTTTATGAAAAACCTGGTATTTCTTATTAAAGTATTCAGTCCGAACCCCATCGCCGGGATCAATAATTCGCCCGGCCTGATTCATACTCTCCATCGCATCAACGATGCCGGTAAATTCACCGGAAGCCACAGCCCCCAGAACAGCACTGCCCAGCAGCACTGCTTCACCTTCCTTTGGCAATACCATTTGACACCCGCAGATATCGGCGTGTTGTTGAAGAAAAAGTTCATTTTTGGTTCCGCCCCCGGTCGCCATAATCCGGTGAATGGAATAACCACTTTCATTAAGAGTTTCAATAATATGGCGGGTTCCCAGGGCAATGCCCTGAATAGCCGACAGGTAGAGCAGTGCCAGGTCATCTTTTGTGGATGAAAGCCTGAGCCCGCTGATCATTCCGCTCAGTGACGGATTTGCCCGGGGTGAACGATTCCCGTGAAAGTAAGGAAGCAGATGAAGATCCTTGGTAAGTAAACCTGGATGTTCAAGGCCCCGCTCTTTCGTCATCCGGTCGACCCGCTCATTCAGTAGATCGTAAACGGTACGGTTCTCTTTCTCAGCCTGCTTTTTCAGCCCCCCGGAATGGCTTGATGAAAAAATGATATGATCAATCAGAGCTCCTGTTGCTGACTGTCCTCCCTCATTCAGCCAAAAACCCGGCAGCATGGCTGAAAAGTAGGGACCCCACACACCGTTTATGAACCGGGACTCTTCCGACACCGCCATGTGGCAGCTTGAGGTGCCCCCGATCAGTGCAATTTTGTCATTGAAATTTTGTGATTCACCCTCACTGCCCTTTTCTGTCATACCCAACAGACCCAGGCCACCGGCATGGGCATCTATAATGGAAACTCCAACGGCGGTTCCCGGTAAGAGTCCCAAATCACGGGCAGCAACTCTGGTGAGTCCCTGCCCAACCGTTTCGCCTACCGGGCGTACTTTTTGACCGATGCGCATATAACCTTCATCAGCCAGATCCCCGAGTCCGATTTCCCGAAAATAGGAATCATCCCACCGGCCGATACTCGCGTCGCTTTCCGATTCTTCATGGCAGAGATAGGTCCATTTGCATGTGGTGGTACAGGCTGAGCGAACATCCTCTCCCGTAGCTCTGTACACCAGATAATCGGGCAGATCAAAAAAGAGAGCAGCTTTTTTCCAGGCATCCGGCATGTGCCGTTTAAGCCAGAGGAGTTTGGGTGTTTCCATCTCCGGGCTGATGATCCCGCCAACATAGTCCAGAACTTTATGGCCGGTTTTATTAATCTCCTCCGCCTCTTTTTTTGCGCGGTGATCCATCCATACGATAATGTTCTGCTCTTGCGAACCATCGGGACTCACACTCACAGGCTGATTTATTTCATCCAAAACCACTAATGAACAGGTCGCATCAAAACCAATTCCTTTGATATCCTCCGGATTAATACCTCCATTTTTCACAGCTTCTTTCACAGAAACCGCGCACGCTTTCCAGATATCTTCCGACGACTGCTGCACAAAATCGTTTTGAGGCCGCCACATATTAATCGGATGACTCGCCTGGCCAGCCATATTTCCATTTTCATCAAAAATACCGGCTCTTGCCGAGCCCGTTCCCACATCAATCCCTAAAAAATATTTTTTCTTCATCTGTTTTTTCACCATATCATTTCGACCGCCAAAGCAGGAACTAAATTCTAATAATGTAATCGTTTACATTGAGATTTAATAAATAAAACTTCCCTGATATTGTCAACAGTTTGGGCATTTAACCCAGACATCTCACAGTAAAAAAATTGAATAAAATGTAAATTATTGACATATCTTATTTTATGATCCAATCCTGGAGTCTGATTACACTTTTCAGAGCCATTAACATCGGAAAAATATCACATCATAAAATCCTTTATTGGATCTTTTCCCGGCGTTCCATTACTTCTCTCCAGGTTGTTAAAATTATATTCTCTTTTTCTAAAAAGTCCTTCAGTTTTGGGTCCAGCATTGCCATCAGATCACCTTTTCTTCGCTGTCCGGATGTTGAAATATCTTCAAACTTTTCGGATGGATCGGTGCAGTGCATAATCACCATTGTTAAACCCGGCTCGAGCATTTCTATCGTTTCGATATAATTTTGTGTGTAAAACTGCTGAAGCTCTTTATCTGAAGCCTCCTCCATTTCAGGAAATCGCCATCCGTAACTCACGTTGTGCAGATCATCCAGAACCGGAAGGCCCGATTCCCAGACTTGTCTGCCAAGCTCCGTGGCCTGATCCAGTATTTCCGGTACCGGCACGTCCATTCCCTCTTTCCACTCTCCTCGTTGCTTCAACTCTTCAATCGCCTGTTTCCGGTAGTCATACCTGAGAAAAGAGTTGTGTCCTCCGGGAATCATAACAGGAATCTGGTAGTCGGAACCTGTGGCAATATATGCCTGCAAAAAATCGGGGTCGGCAAAAAGTGTTCCCATGTGCGAATCAAGATGCGTTGGCTGAAATCCCATTCCGATTGCAAAATCTACCTGGGCACGAATCTCTTTTTCTACTTCTTGAGGGGATGCATTTGCTACCACATCACGAACCGAACCCCACAAATATCCATCTTCATCCACAAGTCCGGGCACTGCGGGCTTTCCAACCACCGGCCCCCAGCGATAATCGTCCCACTCGGAAGTGAGCGTCAAATGAAGGCCCGCATCGGCTTCCGGATTTTCCCTGATATATCTGACAATCCCCGGAACCCAGGGGGTTGGCATCATTACACTGAAGGAGTTGGCCACTCCCTCTTCAATCGCCCTGATAGTTCCCCGGTTTGAACTCCAGGACATCCCTGCATCATCCACGTGCATAATCAAGACTCTTGCATCCGCCGGATAGCCCAGTCTTTCAGCGTAGGTTTGATCCTGTGCAAAGAGAGAAGGCACTGTCCAGATAAATATGGCAAGGACCAGTATTAGGTATGAAAAAATGCTTACAGTGTTTGACAAAAATCTTTCACTTATCATTCGTAAAGTACAGATTGTTTTTTTGATAACCATTTGAATGTTAAATCTACAGACGGCATACCTGGAATAAAAATAACATTTAATTATTCAGGATTGCTCGTTGCCGATGTGCGGGATAATATTACAACAAGTTCATGTTTTCATCCCACTCTGCGATTCGGTTTCGATCTTCCTCTTTGATGCATTCGTCAAGAGTTTTTTGATCATACTCCAGGCCGTGCTTCTCCAGCACAACTTCCGGTACTCCGTCCCAGAACCCCGGCCGGTTTCCACGGTAATCCAGGTACTCCACACCGATCTGTGATGTAAAAAAACCCGTTGCTGTCAAGTCGCGCATCCGGTTAAAAAAACGAACGCCATACTGCATCTCGGGTGCCGCCTCATCCGGCCATGCGATTTCGTCAATAATCGTCATTCGTTCATCTTCACTGCAATCTAAAAACGGATTACCAAATCGCGAATTACACTGACTATTGAGCCACATAAGCCCACCCCGGGTTACCAGTTGGAGTTGTGGCTGGTCTTTCATCATAAATTCTATAAAGTCGGGTACGCCAGCATCCAGGGCACCGCCAGATTCTTCATCGGCCGGAATGATGATGTCGGCTAGTATGCTCACCATTTCAAATTCCGTTTCGGTAAAAAACTGCTCCTTCATCAACCGGGAATCCCGCTGTTTCTCCTCTTCGGTACGGCCGTAGCCAAGTTCACTTTGAGCCAGTATTTCACGGCTGGTTTCTTCATCTTCGGAACTGCAGCCTGTGGCTATAAACAGCCCGGCTCCTGCACTTCCGGCCAGCAGCAGTTTCAGGTGTTCTCGTCGGTTCATACTATTTGCTTTAATTTTTT
>SLGL01000364.1 GCA_007123785.1 Balneolaceae bacterium | reverse complement strand
TTGGAAACAAGAATTTGCCATAAAATAGGCGTCCTAAAAGTTCAAAAAATCTCCCAGGGAACGTCATGGGAAAAGTATATCCTTGACTTTCTTTTTTATATAAGAACCTAAACTTATTATCAGCGAGAAAATGACAAATACTTTATACAGTATCTGGGAATGAAGAACTCAATTAAAATTGGTGACTTTTTCGACAATGATTCCACTGTTCAAAACTCCACACTTGCCTCAGAAGCTTTCCGCTGTTGAAGCGCAGTGTCGAATAAACTGCCCCGGTGTATGATTTCTCGACTCGTTTGTACCTGATATAAATCAATTGCTTGACTCGATTTGTAGATTCCAATCGAAAACTGCATATTTTCGGTGATTCAGATCACACAAACCTAAACCATGAAAAAGAAGATTCTTTGTGCCGGGGAAATTTTGTGGGATTCCATGCCGCCGGGACTGTTTCTTGGCGGTGCCCCCTATAATGCAGGCTATCACCTGAATAAGCTGGGGCTGGACGTTTATATCATCAGCCGGGTGGGAGATGATGATCTTGGCCGTGAAGCCGTAAAACGTGCTGCAGCTTCCGGAGTATACACCGATTTGATTCAGGTGGATCCTGAACTTCCCACCGGTTTTGTGGAAGTGAACCTTGGTGCAGACGGCATCCCCGAATACAACATCAAAAAACCTGTGGCCTGGGATGAAATTTCGTTGAATCCTGAACTGGCCGGTGTGGCCGAATCGGCCGATGCTCTGATTTTCGGGACCCTCGCGCAGCGCTCAGAAACATCCGGAAATACGATAAGACAGCTCGGAAAGGCTGATTGCCTGAAAGTGCTGGACCTCAACTTTCGTTTCCCTTATGTTAATCCGGACATAACCGATCAATCGATGCAGATGGCTGATGTTGTAAAGATGAATCACGAAGAGCTTGAGCAGCTTAAGAAGTGGTTTTCTCTATCCGGTGAGATGAAGGAGGCCATTCGCCAGGTATCGGACAGGTTTTCGCTGGAGATGGTTTGTGTAACCAGTGGAGCAGAAGGTGCTCTTTTATTGGACGGCAGCCGGTTTTACGAAGGAAAAAGCTATAAGGTGAATGTGGCCGATACGGTCGGTTCCGGCGATGCTTTTTTGGCGGTATTGGTTTCCGGATACCTGAATGGAGTGTCGCCCGAGAAACTAATCAGCTATTCAAACCGGATGGGTGCGTTCATCGCCACACAAAACGGCGGTACCCCGGATTACAGACTCGGTTCTATCGAAGAGATTGAATTACTATCGCTGCCGGTTAACTGAGAATACAGAAGGAGAGGGAAGAAATCCCGATGAAATACACAAAACCTGACTTAACCATAACACACAATCAGACATGAAGGATAATAAAATTTACATCTGGGCCCTGATCTCTGCACTGGGCGGATTTCTGTTCGGGTTCGATACGGCCGTGATTTCGGGCGGGGAGCAAAACATTCAGCAGATGTGGGATCTCAGCGATATTATGATCGGCCAGACGGTAGCGATGGCACTTTACGGCACCATTATCGGAGCGCTTTTTGGTGGTGTGCCCGCACAGCGATATGGCAGGAAAATAGCACTGATCTGGATTGCTGCCCTCTTTTTGATTTCGGCGATCGCTTCCGCATTGGCTCCCGAGATATACACGCTGATGGTTGCACGATTTATCGGCGGCCTGAGTATAGGTGCATCATCGGTGGTTGCCCCAATGTATATTGCTGAAATAGCTCCATCGGAAAAGCGAGGCAAGCTTACTGCACTCTTTCAGTTTAACCTGGTGGTTGGAATCCTGATTGCCTACTTCTCCAACTTTATGATTGGAACCGAAGATATCGAATCGTGGCGGTGGATGCTCGGTGTTGAGGTGATTCCGGCGGCTCTTTTTCTGGCGCTTGTTTTTATCATTCCCGAAAGTCCGCGCTGGCTGGTTGTGGCGAAAAACAGAGTGGAAGAAGCCAAAGAAATTTTACGTGTCATCAATCCCGATACGGTTGAATCTTCGCTGAAAGCGATCCAGGCGAGTGATTTGAATCCCGGCAAGACGACTCCGGTTCGGGAGTTTTTCAGCACGCGATTTAAATTTCCAATACTGCTGGCCTTCCTGTTCGCATTTTTTAACCAGGTTTCGGGCATTAATGCCATTATCTATTTTGCCCCACGTGTTTTTGAGCTGGCAGGCCTTGGAGCAGAAACTGCTCTGCTCTCAACGGTGGGAGTAGGTGTTGTAAATCTGGCCTTTACCATGCTTGGCCTCTTGCTTATTGACCGCTTCGGCCGGCGCTTTTTGATGTATATCGGTTCATTTGGGTACATCATTTCACTTTCAGCCATTGCCTTTGCCTTTTTTACCCAATCCTTCGCAGGCATGACCATGCCAATTCTTGTCTTTGTATTTATCGCTTCTCATGCCATCGGGCAGGGTGCGGTAATCTGGGTGTTCATTTCGGAGATCTTTCCCAATTCAGTACGGTCTTACGGAAACTCACTCGGAAGCAGCACTCACTGGATTTTTGCCGCACTGATTGCCGGTAACTTTGTTTACATCGAAAGCCTTTTCGGAGCGGGTCCTATCTTCACCTTCTTTGCATTTATGATGGTTTTACAGCTTCTGTTTGTCTGGAAAATGATGCCCGAAACCAAAGGCATCACACTCGAAGAGATGGAGGTGAAGCTCGGTGTCAATGTGAAGGAATTGGAGGAGGTTATCGATCAAGAAGATATTGAAAATAAATAGCATCATCCCGGATGATGTTGTACGCAAACCGGATCATCGATTTGGAAAGATCGTTGTGGAAAGTTTGGCCAGCCCAAACGGATCATACCAATAAAACTAAAATACCTGATGTATCAATCACATAAATTGCTTGCCATTTTTATAATACTGCTTGTAATTTTTGCCGGATGTGAACGCGAAGAAGAGTTTCCCGTGAATGACGAAGAGGATATCCTGTCCATCGAACAGATGAGTGCCGAGCGGGCAGAAGCGTTTCGAAACGGTGATGCAGCCGGTATCGCAGTTCATTTTACGGAGGATGGAATTCTGATGGCACCCGGCTCACCGGCTCAACAGGGAAGAGAAGCGGTCCGGGAGTATTACCAGTCGATTTTTGATGAATTTGAAACCAGCCTCGACAGTTATTACGATGAGGTGGAGGTTTCCGGTGATCTTGCCTTCGGTCGCGGATTTGCCGATGTTACAGCCATATCACGCGAATCCGGGGATACGATCCGTTCCACATCCAAATATATCAATATTTTGCAGCGGCAGCCCAATGGTACCTGGCAAACCACTCATGACATCTGGAACGATAATGAATGAGTTTCATTCAGGGGGGGAGTTCGTATTTACAATTGGTTACAATGGATTTTAAATTCAGGGTCACCGATTCGTAAATGCAGGCCTCCGAAACTATTTAAATACAGCTTTCAAGACATAAAATTAATGTAAACAGAGGCTTTTTATTTGCCAACAATTTGTTCATACTCCTTCTCCATCCGGTTATGAACGGCCCAGAACCCTTCAGGAGGATTGCCTTCCAGCCGGTCGATGAGAATGCCAAGGTGGGTGTGCCAGCCGGCGCCAACGCTGATGAGAACTGCGGGATTATCGCCCAGGTGAACGTGGGTAAGTATAAGCAGAACTTTGTTGTTCTCTTTTGGGATGAGTTCATATGTGACTTCTGAAATTTCACCAGTTTCCTCGCCCCAGGTGTAACTCAGCAGGCGGGGAGGGTTCCAGGCGGTTACCCGGCCTTCAAAATAGGTGCCGTCTTGCATCTGTTTGTACTTTTCGGGAACGGGTTCGTCTGTTTCGGAGAGGTCACTGTGTTTAAATTTAAACTCAACTTTACCGCCCACATGCGGTTCTACATCACCGGCGGAGAGCCACTTGGCTTTCAGTTTCGATTTGGTGAGGTAGTCCCAGATTCGTTCGGCAGGCCCAGGCAAAAGCCGTTCAAATTGAACGGTTCCGGGTTCCGGGAAAATTCCGTATTTTTTGTTCATGATTTCGTTGGTGTTATTTTGCGGATTTTTTTCTCGATCCACTGCTCTGCTGCGGAATATTCTTCGGAAAGCTCTGCTTACGGGTTTGCGTGACGGAGCAGTACTCCATTATGAGGATCGTTTGTTTTGTTATGTATTAATTGGTCAACTCTCCATAATTCAACTGCCAGGAGACACCAAACCTGTCTTGTACCCATCCAAACTTCTTAGAAAACCCATAATCACCAAGCGGCATTGCTGCAGTTCCCCCATTCATCAGTTTTTCATATAATCTGTTCAGCTCTTCTTCTGACTCGCATTGTACAAACAGCGAAATAGCAGGTGTGAATGTAAAATCGTGGCCAAAGCTGTCTATCGCCATGTAATGTTGCCCGTTTAGTGTGAAGAGTGCACGCTGTACAGTGCCTTCAGCATTCGGTCCGCCCGGACCATCGGGACCGGATTTTGTGATACGTACAATTTCGGAATCATCAAAAAGGGATGTGTAAAAGATCATTGCTTCTTCCGCATCACCTTCGAACATCAGGAATGTGGTTATTTTAGGGTTCATGTCTTGTGCGTTTATGGATTTGATGGATATAGTTGTAATGAAAAAGATGGTTATAATAAATGTGACGGATTTCATAGTGTTAATGGGCGGTGATGATCTATGTTTCATATCACGCAGCTCCTGAATATGTATTTTTTATCCGGCATATATGGATTGAACTCCGGCGTACCTTTTTGACCATTCTGGCAGGGATTTGCTGTGGAGGTGCGCTTCAAAGCGATCGAGGAATGCGTGCCATCCCGGGGCATATCCCCTGGCGTCGGAAATCTTCAGTCCCCTGTTGATCACTCGAAGCAGGGTTCCATCTCCGTCAGATTCCAGCTCAAACCGGACGATGCTTTTTCCGATTAGATTTTAATTCATTCTCCTCCTTTTCCAGCATGGCTTCCAGAGCATCCAGCTTTATATTCCAGAATTTGCGGTAGCGGTTGGCCCACTCTGCAATTTCCCGGAGTTTTCGTGTATCGGCCCGGCAGAATCGTTTTCGCCCCTTTTTTTGAATCACCAATAACCCGCACTCATTCAGGATTTTTATGTGTTTGGAAACAGCCGGACGGCTGATGTCGAACCGTTCGGCCACATCGTTAACGGGCATGGTTTGGTGTGCGAGCAGGTCGATGATTTCACGTCGGGTAGGGTCAGCAATGGCCTGATAGATATCCTGTGGCATGATGGATCTTTATTATATGTAACTAATTGGTTACAAATATAAATGTAACTGATTGGTTACGCAAATAAATTTTTAAATTACTCTGCCTCTGAAACCAATATCTCTATTTAAAAGTAAAGGAAACTCGTTTTTTGATTTGTTAACGTCATTTGATTGTTAACACGACACTAATGAACTCTCGTTCTTGTGTACGGAATGAATAGAGAAGCAGATTTTTTGAAAAATTCATCTGATAATTGTGTAACAGTAAAGGTCTTTTTTTCTATTAACCAGGAATAGTTTGGATTTTGTTTGCAGGGAGTGATTTTAAAAGAGACAATAAATGATAAATGTGTTTGCAGGACTACATGTTAAATTTTATAATTAGGTTCCAAATATTCACTGCATTGCCTCGCAATGAGTTTGGGGTATAGTGAGGATTTTTCAAAACGTTGCAAAGCTGTACTTTTATTTAAAAAATGATTTAACGTGAATACAAAAAGGGTTGAAGGATGAAAAAGCTGTTTCGTTATCTTATCTATACTTTGGGTGTTTTATTACTGCTGGTTGTTTTGGCTTTAGCGTATATCACATTTTTTCTGCCGGATGTTGGGCCTCCCCCCGAAATTCAGGTCGAGCTTACCGATGAAAAAGTTCACCATGGCAGGCACCTTGCGCATCACGTAATGATGTGTATGGATTGTCATGCAGTACGAGATTTCAGTCAGTTTTCCGGTCCGCCTACTCCGGGGACGTTAGGAGCAGGAGGTGAAGTGTTTGACCAGAGTATGGGATTGCCCGGCAGGTTTGTTTCTCCCAATATCACACCAGCCGCTTTGAATGACTGGACCGACGGTGAAATTTTCAGGGCGATTGTTTCGGGTGTATCCAAAGACGGTTCAGCTCTTTTTCCAATCATGCCGTATCCTCTTTATTCTCAGCTTGATGAAAAGGATATTCGTGCTGTGATCGCTTACCTGAGAAGTATCGAACCGATTGAAAATGATCTTGAAGCATCTAAACCAGATTTTCCGGTAAACTTTTTGATCAACACTATGCCGGTGGAAGCAAATTTGCAGCTCCGACCGCCATCGGATGATATTATTGAATACGGAAGGTACCTCACAACTGCCTCTGCCTGTACCGATTGCCATACCCGGATGGAGCGGGGAGAATTTGTAGGGGAACCGTTCGCGGGCGGCAACGAATACAGGTTTCCCGATGGTTCGGTGGTTCGGGCTCCCAACCTTACCCCTCATGAATCCGGTATTGGTGATATGACAAAAGATCAGTTTGTAGCCCGATTCAAAGCATATTATGACACTACCTATTCAGCAAGAGAAGTTGAGCCCGGCGAGTTTCAAACTGTTATGCCCTGGGTGATGTATGCAGGGATGAAAGAAGAAGAGCTGGAAGCCATCTACACGTATCTGCAAAGCTTGCCAGCCGTTGAAAATGAGATTGAGATATTTTCACCTCCGGGTGATTAAAAACGGGATCTATTTAATGTAACTCATGCCAGTAAACTGAGGTATATTTTCAGAAAGAAGAGGGTTCTGACACATTCCGGGATCTGAACTTTGAAAAAGCTGAGTTTCAAAACCGATCCCCGGCTTTTTTATCGACCAAAAATCCGGGCCAGGAGTGTGAGAAGAAGGCTCAGCACAATACTGATGATAATCATGGTAGAAATGGGAAAATAGAATCTCACATTTTCCCGTTCCACATGGATATCGCCGGGTAATTGCCCCAGCCATCCCAGTCGGTCGGCAAAAAGCCAGAGAACAACTCCTGCCAGTACGATAATCAGCCCGATGCCGATCAGCCATTTCCCAAGGTCTCCGGTCATAAATAATATGGGTCAGAAAGTGAAACGATTGTTGGTTTAATGTAATGGCCTAATCAGAACTATACAGAAGATATGTAAAATTCTGGAGGTCAATGTTTAATGCAATACGCACATCTGCGCTGCCCCTTAACAATATGTTCGGTGCGTTCTACCTCTACATCATCGCCCAGAATCGCCCGGAAGATGTTTAGCTCCGCACGGCAAAATCCCTGGCAGGCTGTTGCAGCCACACAAATAGGGCAGTGATTTTCTATAAACAGAAAGCCTTCATCAGCTTTTTCATATTCCGCCATATAGCCCTCTCGTGTGCGGATGTCAGCAAGTTTTGAAATTCGATCCTCAAGAGCGGCATTCATATCGATCTCTTGCCGGTAGCGTGCGAGCATTTTTTCTTCATGCCGGCTGATCACTTTATCCACAGCCTGTTCTCCCAGGGTTTCCTGCATCAGGCCAAGAAGATTGGCTGTAAGGTTGGCGTGTGTATCAGGGAAACGGGTATTTCCTTTATCGGTGAGTGACCAGATCTGTTTGGGACGGCCGCGTCCTTTCGATACACTTCGTGACTGTACAAGGCCTTCTTTTTCCAGTTTCAGCAAGTGAAAGCGAGCACCCTCTGTAGTTACATCCAGCTCACCGGCAATTTCCGCAACGGACTTTGGCCCCTTTTTTTTAAGGATCCAGAGTGCTTTTTCGTTATCCGGGAGGGTGGTTTTCATGATTATATGAAATAATTGCTTGGTTTATTTAATGAAACTATGAAATTGGTAAATGAAACGAAATCTTTAAGTTGGGCAGGTGGATTAATAATTTTACATTGTGGCATTCAGTATTCTTCCTGTCAGCCATAACTGTACCTGCTGATATTGGTAGGTGTGATATGCCTGGTTTCTCTGGAGAATGTAATTGTCAAATGGGTAATGGTCACTCGGTATTCGGGTTCGCCTGAACATGAAGTTGTAGCGTCTGTCTCTTGTTTCTGCGGAACCAAGCCAGTGCTGAGCATTCAGATACCTCTCAATTCTTACGGGTGGGCCAAACAGAATATAGATCATTCCGCGATCGGTTTTCCAGCCTTCCTTAAAATTGGTAAACTGCCTGTTGGCTTCTTCCACGCGTTCATAATAACGGTAAATAACTTCTTTGGCCCTGTTCATACTGCCAACATTTTCCAGCCAGAAACGGTCTACAGCTTCTTTCAGTTTATCGGGATCTTTGATAGCCATCATTTTTTCGTAATCCTTTTCATTCATAAGATAAACAAGAGGTTCAGCCAGTTCTCTTGGGCTTTCAACCCGGGGAAAGTTTTCTCCCTTTACGCTGAAATCCCGGCCTCTCAGTATTTCTTCTTCCCCGTCAGCGTGTTCGGCTGCCACTTCAAACCGGTAATTCCCCCGCTCAGGTCTTTCGTAATTAAACTCAATCATCACAATCCCGGTTTGATCAAGTATTCGCTGGGTTTGTTCCACATTTTCCTCGTCCCGGTAATCGATGCCTCTGTAGGGCAGGCTTGAAACCGAATAGTCGGGCTGACTGGCCCACCTGGCTGATGTTGTATCCGAGTCAAAACGAATCAGCCGTGAACGCAAAAGAAGAGGTTCACCGGGACGATTGTTAGCCACCTGTACAACAAATCGAAGACTATCATTTTGGGTTGAGACATTATATGTGGTGATCGGCTCGAAATCTTTTTCCGGCTTATCCGGAAATTTAGCGAATAGCTGGATCGAAGTCAGGTCCACAATCTCTTCTCCGGGATCAGGAACGGTGGTAGTTACTTCCCGTATTGTTTCACTGTCAGATGCCTTATCAGTAATGGAAAAGTAAACTACATACCGGCCCGGGGGTACTTCGATATCTTTTTCAAAGCGTGTAACATTGGCGAAGATGAGAGGCCCGTACACCTCATTTTCGATGGTTTTTGTTTCAGTAAACGTCTCTATGTAGCGCATTCCCTCTCTGCCTACGATGGTGATAGCCATTTCAATATCTGCGGATGTTTTACCGTCAAGGTGCCGGTAGACAAGGCTTCTGTTTTCGATATCTGCGGTAACTGTGATGACTCCAATATCAGTTTCATTTAGAAAACCCATCGCAGTGAGTCGCAATTCGGGGTGTCCGTCTTCGTCTCTGTGATAGGAGTCGTTGTATTCCGTACCTCGTTCAACTTCAAGAGGCTTGGTTCCTGAACAGGCAACAGTTACAGATATCACCGCTGCGATCAATGAAAATGTAACTCTGTGAAAATTCAAATAAATAGGACACATGAACGACTCTTCAAAGGCCCGAAAAAGGCGGTTAACATAAACCGACTATCTCATTTGGTTCTAAGAAAGTATTGAATTCTTATATATCCACAACGGAAAAAATCATTGAAATGTTCTTTTGGATTAAGCCGATTAATAATTTTTTTCAGTGCTGTAGATTCGGGAGTGATATTCTGATGAATTTCAGGGCCTGATTTTTTTGATCCACAAAAATTTACAGACATCTTTTGTCTATCTCTTCAATAGATAAGATCAATAACGATTTGTTAATGGTTGATAATATTTACTTTAAAAACCCTTTGCTCATGGAGTATTTATAATTAATAAACAAAGTAAATATTTTGTATAATAATTCAGATTCTTACATTATTGTTTCAACAAATCAACAAAACAGTAACAAAAAAAATCACAAAGTCATGTCACATCAACTTCCAAAAATTTCATTTTCGTATGATGCCCTGGAGCCAGTTATCGATGCAAGAACGATGGAGATTCATCACGCCAAACATCACCAGGGCTACGTTGATAAATTCAATACAGCCATTAAGGGTACGGAGCTGGAAAATCAGCCTCTTGAAAAAATTCTTAAAGAACGGGGAGTTAACGCTGATTTAATTGATCTGGCACGGATACCTCTCCCGATTCTTGGCGGGCCCGGCGCTGAGGATTCGAAGTTGAGAAAAAACATCAAAACAGTCAGTGAACGGCTGAATGATGCTGATGCACTGATGCAAAAAAAAAGAAATCTGAAAACGAGAAACAGGTGGCATGAGATGAAAAGGAAGTCCTTCATTTTGATACCGGACTGGAGGATCGGAAAGAATGAGCAGACCATGGGTTTCTGATTGAGTCATATCATTTGGGAGAGTGAAGATGGCCAGTCGGGCAGGGGTGAAGGATACAGGAAGTCTGGTATCAAATTTTTTAAAAAAAGCATAGAACAATGGATCACCATAACGAAAGAATCATATACAAGTCGATT
Source organism: Balneolaceae bacterium (assembly GCA_007123785.1). GTDB lineage: Bacteria > Bacteroidota > Rhodothermia > Balneolales > Balneolaceae > Rhodohalobacter. Next base: position 3,274 of record SLGL01000364.1, on the reverse strand, counting down.
GTAGTGGGGATGAGTATCTGTCTGCTGTCAGGTGTAGTATTGGGGATCCTGGCAGATCAGATTCCGATCGGAATATTAACAGGAAATATTACGGGGCTTATCCTGGGCATTGCTATCGGTATGTTCAAACGTAAAAATCAGGAATAGGAGAATGATGAAATTTAACTGAATTGGATCGATTATTTTAACCGGTCAAGACGAAAATATCATAGTGCCGATTTCAATCTGACTACTTGTCCGGAATGTGGTTCAGAATTGATTCAAAAATACTCTACGATATTATTATTAGTCAGATCTGAAATAGACGAAGGTGAATTTGCGACAAGCCTCTCAGGCAGTCATTTTTGTAAAAAATGTCCTGTTGTGGTTTTCGACACCAACAAGGTAGAACAGGCGGCAAAGCTTGGGATCAGAGGAGGAAATAATATTGAATACAGTATTGCCGGAATCATTGACCTGAATTCAATCCCTGACAACAAGAAACATCTTGAAATCGGATCTGATGAAAACCCGATGGTAGCCGGGCAAAAACCTGGTCAGCGCCCTACTGAGCACCCAAACGGAATGAAATTGGGGCATCATATGGAACGGGCACCTTACCCAAACGGATCGTACCTACGGTACTTTCGCATCGGAAGTTGTCTCAGGCCCGGTGATGAATCATCGGGTCACAATATTGGCCGTGCCTAACGGCACTCGGTGCAGCTTTCCTTTCGCCATTATTTGATATACAAATATATTTGAAAATCATTCCTTATCCTTCAAAATAAAAGATTTTTCTTAGATCTTTGTAAGATGTTTTGTTCTAAGAAATTCTTTGACGCTTCGGGACGGGTTTCTTGCGAAACTTCATTCTTGACACTACACTATGGATCAAACTGCTTGAGGTTATTCCATCGCAGATGATGCTGGTCCTCCGAAAATATGGAATCTTCAATCGGTTTAGCTGTCCGCTCAATTTTTTATCTCCAGACGAGTCTGCTGGTCATCCAGCTTATTTATAAAAAGCAGGTAGGTGAGCTGTTCAATCACCGTCAGCGGGCTGGAGATCCCCGCCAGAGGGTATCCCAGATTTTATCGACTCTGTTTTTGAGTTCACCTGTGAGCATGGGTTGGCTTAGAGTTGATGAATAACGAATCTGAATACACGGTCCATCTTACTAAATGAGTTGTGACCTGTCTAATGGTACAACCGGAATTTTAAGACTATATTTCTTCATTGATTAAATCCTGCTGATGACTTATTGGCAAAATGTTACACCCTGCTTTCAGGGTTTCATGAGATAAAATTAAGTTCAATTCCTCTTTGAACAAATCATACCGATTGTTGTATCTTTGTTTTCTAATTCAATATGCCCGGGTGGCGGAATTGGTAGACGCGCCGGACTCAAAATCCGGTGGCAGCGATGTCGTAAGGGTTCGAGTCCCTTCCCGGGTACTTTGCCAGTCTGAGTTGTGAGTATCATGCAGTGAGACGGTATAGTCTTTTTTCTGGCATCAAAGGGACGAGGAACCGGACTTTCCCGCCCCTGTTGAAGTTAAAATCATGCAGAGACCTCAATCAACACCCTCCTTGCCATTCTATCTGTTAAATGAGCCCATTAAAATTATAGGGATAGTTTCCGGATCGACTCGTCCGAAAACTCTCCCACGATTTTACAGATGACACTACACTATTTTATAATCTTACATCCAACAGTTATACCATGTGCTGACGAGCCACATTAACCTTCGAAGAATTACAGGAACTGGAAGACTTTCTTGACATATGGATTTTGAGGAAATATTCCGACAACATGTACCGTGGATAGCTCTTTCTGATAAAAATGATGACCAAACAACGAATGAAAGTAGTCAAACTGCCATTATTTTAAATATAAATTACATCTCCCCGACTTTACTTTTCCTTACTTGGGACTTTTAGGTTATATCTAAAACGTATTCGGCTTTTTAAAATCAATACGTAAACATATTTCTCCCGGTGCTTAGTAGTGATGAAATCTTGTCCAATTTTTTTTATTACAGTTTCTTTCTGTAGCTCAAGATTCGTCTGAAGACTTCACTTTATATCTATTTTGAAGGAAATCCTTCCACTCCATAATTTCAACACCTCCTTTTATGCCGGCAATATAATCTTAAAATGAAAGTCCCAAACATTCGATTGTTTACACCGATGGGGACAGCGCAGCTTACGGTTAAATTTCGCAGTGTTTGACAGGGTGTTTTTTAAAAAAAGTTTATATTGAATTATAAGTTGATAACAATTAGGTGTATATCGTTTTCAAATAATTTTAGTGTGAGAAATGCGGGCTATTGCGCCAAGTTAAGCCCATGAAAGGGGATTAACAATAGTTCTTTGAAACCTTTCGCAGGAAACCTATGGGTAACCTTCATTTTGGGGACAATCCCATCTGGTAAAGTTTAACCAACAGCCAGAACCGAGTCTTGCGTCGTCACTCGAGAGGCTGGCACGAAGCGTAGACAGGGAGCGGGAAGGCCGTGTGATAGAGCCAAGAAATATTTCTTATTGTCCGAGCTTTCGTTTTTAGCCTACGCGGGAGCAGCAATGCCATGGCGTTAACAAGGTGAGTCGTGTGCATGAGGGCCGGGGTCTAAGAGCAGGGCAAACCCACATCAGGTTTCCATGGGAACTTGGGAGAGCCTCCCGCCTCCGCGCGAAGCTCCGGTTGTGGATTGGCCGGTGACCAGCAGTCCAGGCGTTGCGGGGTATTTGCTGCCACCCTGCACGAAGAAACAAGGCAGCAGCGCAGCGGTATCGACGTCGAGGGAAACCGAAGGCAACGAGAAGGGCGAAGGCAGTCTTAGTGTCTGAATAGTACCGATGAAGGATGGGGAATTGGCTCCACGAGACCCATCTGTCAGGAAAGGAGGGCACCTGTATTGTGGACCTGTATCACAGAAACATGGCGTGGGCCTGACCCACCGAACCCGGCAGACCAGAGCTGACGGGATACCATGTAAACGGTTGAGGTACAGATAGCGGTAAGGACTGAGAAGGCGAAACCACAAACAGAGGAACCGTACGCGGTAATTCCGCTCGTACGGGTCTGTGGGGGAGCGGGGAGGCAACGAACCGCTCTACCCGGAAGCTCGCCCTGTGTGTTTAATTGATTAAAACAAAGATTTGCACATTTAGGATCTTATCCGTAACCAATATTTAAACTTTTGCTTTCATGACCATTCTTCTATTCATTGCAGGTTTACTGCTCCTGATAGCCGGTGCCCAACTGCTTGTAAAAGGCTCATCGGGAAT
>SLGL01000438.1 GCA_007123785.1 Balneolaceae bacterium | reverse complement strand
TTTTTTGTCGATCTCTTCATATTTTTTGTATTCAAAAATATTACCTAACAGGTACCCATAGGGTTTCAATCCATGAACCTGAGTAAACCCGACCCTCATGATTCCAATGAGTGGTATAAACAGGATCATGCCTGCTATTCCCCAGATTTTTCCACCCACAAGAAGTACGATAATGGCCACAAATGGATTGATAGAGACTTTTGATCCAATAATTCTTGGCGTGAGGAAGCTGCTTTCGATAAGTTGTACTGTAGTAAAAACCGTAATGACCAGCACCGGCATCCAAAGTGAATCATGGATAAGAAAAGCATAAAGAACAGCAGGAACTGCTCCTAATATTGCTCCCACAAATGGGATAATTGCCAACATTGATGCAAAAATTGCGAAAGGAATAGCATAATCAAGGCCAATAATCAGCAGGCCGATTGAATTTAAGACGGCCATAATCCCAAGAACAGTAAATAAACCCACAAGATAATTTTGGGTTACATTTTGAACTCTTAGTAGAACATTGTCGATTTCAGAGTTTTGACTCTTCTCAAAAATTATCTGTAAAAAGGTTACATACATTTTTTTGTAATAGAGCATAAAAAAGACGAAGATGGGCAGCAAAACGAAAAAGGTAACTGTGCCGGTTGTGGCGCCTGCCAGAGAGCTTAGAAACTCACCTCCTGTATCAAATAAATTATCCAGAGCATTTTTCACGTACTCGTTTTGCCTGTCTTGAGAAATACCTGAATAATTTTCAATGGCAATTATTCCTTCTGCAACTGTGCTTTTAAGTCGCTCTGTGATTTCGGGGAGTTTGTCAAAAAATTCTGCAACCTGGACTGCTATAAGTGTAAAAAAACCCGAAAATATCACTGTGATTAAAAATAATACAAGAATGATGCTAAAAATCCGTCCCAATTTCCAGGCCTCAAATCGTTCCACTACCGGATTCAGTAACAACGAAATGATAGCGGCACAAGCAAGGGGCATCAAAATAAATTTCCCAAAGCTCAGAAGAACTACCAGGAGGCAGAGCCCAAACAGAATTACAGTTGCCTTCAGCCAGAAAGGAGAGGGTTCAGGAGATGTAAATGTTCGGTTTCGCATCTCATATCCCTATCTCGGGATTTTAATCCATGTACCGCTCTCTATCTGCTCTTCTAACCCTGCCTGGTTCATAATTGCAAGATCTTCAGCCGAAACAGTAATGGCAAGGCTTTCGAGATTAGCGGGAAGAAATGACCGGAATGTACCCGCACGGGTGGTTTTAACAGTTTGCAGGCGTGTGGGCTGAATATTCAATATTCCTGAATCTGTCAGCTGTCTGAAACCACTTGCTATTTCTTTAAAACGAGGTCCGTAGGTTCCATAGTTGTTAACAGTAGTATAATTTATAAACCGGTAAATCTTTCCATCGTACTCTATAGAATAGAGGTAGAATTTGAGATCGGTTCCATCTTCGGTCTGCCCGGTAGCTTCAGCCTGAAACGCCCGAAGGCCTCTGCTGGTTACAGCTGACTTACCGGATGTATTAATCCCATCCTGATTTAAAAACTCGTTAACCGAAGCCTCTGCACCCGTCGACTTGCTGTCCAGCGTCATAATTGAAACCGCATTTTGATCGCTGTTAACCACAGCTACGAGCGATCTCTGATTAACCACCTGCCACCCTTGCGGATAGGAGAATTGAAATTTCATTTCCGGATGATAGAACATTCCGTCTCTTGTAAACCCTTCCCGGGGATTATCACCGTAGATCATATTGTTCAGCATCCCCATGTACTTATCGGTGTTCACAATCGTCTGTTCATACCCTTTGGCTCTCCACTCTTCTGCAAGTTCGGGGATGGATGTTGCTCTTTCAGCGGGGTCGGGGTGCGTTGATTGCCAGTTTGGGATACTTTGTCCTGATTGGGCCGACATTCTTTCAAGCGAGACGAAAAATTGTGCTCCTTCGGCAGATCTATAACGCTGCATAGCTGCATATTCTACCCCCAGGCGATCTGATTCTCTTTCATCTTCTCTGCTGTAACTCAAAAACATAATTTGTGCCGCCATACCTCCAATGCCAAGAAGTTCCCCTCCGGGAAGTCCCAGAAAGTGTTGTCCTGCTATGGCTCCACCAATCAAGGCAATTTGGCTCACTTGTTGTATAAAAGCCCGTTGAGAAGCATGTCTCGCAGCCACATGGCCAATTTCGTGCCCCAGCACCACAGCGAGCTGGGCTTCGTTGTCAAGGTGTGATAACAGCCCCCTGGTTACATAAATATAACCGCCGGGCAGAGCAAATGCATTGACAACCGGACTGTCTAACAGGCGAAAATAAAAGTCTGTATTCTTATAAAAATCGGGAGTATCCTCTCTTTTCATGTGGCTTACGGCCAGCATCTCTTGCCCTATATTGTTTACATACCGTTGCAGTGCATCATTATCATATACTCCATAATGCTGCTGAATCTGTTGATCAGCTTCAGCCCCAATCTGTTTCTCCTGTTCCCAGCTATAGCCATATGCCCGCTTATCTCCGGTTATTGCGCTTCTCTGAACGCTGCAGGCAGAAACCAGAAAGCACATCAAAAGTGCCAGAATAACGTTTTTACTGATTGCCTTAATCATCATTCACTCCCGATTCTGTTATCCCTTTGATCGATAAACAAATAAACCTATCACAAATACGATTACAGAAATCACGATAGGAACAACATCCCCGGTGCTTACAGCTATATCTGCACCAAATAGTGAAAATGATTCTGTGTCTTGCATGTATTGATAGCCAAAGATTATTATTCCTATCAATCCGGCTATGCTCAAAATAGCGCCTAAAGTTTGGTTCATTTTTTTTCCTGAATTACTCATGCTTTAATGTACCTAAGTGGATGTTCCACGCATCAGAAATGTGATCATTTCCTTTGAAAAAAGCGGTATACATAACTTATAATCATTTACATATATCACAGATTTAAATGGTTCAGTTTCCAATGCCTGCGCTACTATTAACACTACGGGATGCGGGCCTGATTCGTCAAGGCTGCAAAGACTGAAGATGCGGGTAAAAAAATGTCCTGGTACAAGCGTCCCGTTTGTACCACTTTTATTTGTCTCGCTGCTCACTGAACAATACACAATACCAGAACCTTATCAAGTACCCAAGGTTGTTTGCGTCTCCTTAGCGCCCTTTAGCGGTTACCCTCCTGCCTGAACATTGGCCAGTACCTGATTTTAAATCAAGCCATCCTTCTGGCAAGAACCGCAGAAATACCTGCCTCTCAAATAAAATTGAACATCTAACCTCCGATTTAAACCGATGTTTTTCACAAATCGAGCCGGAGGTTTTTCGTTTTGGACTTCCACTTATCCCCGGGTTCCGAAAAAGCACTACACCCGGGGTGTCCTCTTTTTCATAATACCTACTGATGTGCCGCCCGCTTTGGGGCTTGGGTTTTTTCCGGATGATTAAAAGAAACAAGATTTAAGATTCAAACTCTTGCCAACTGCCCACTTCCACTTGTCCTTTTTTTTGAACAACACCTCTTGAGAGTCTCCGACAGAATTTCTCTGGAAATCGGTTTTGACAGAAATGCATCATATTTGGTTTGTTCCATTCTGTTTTTTTGAGATTCATAAACAAATCCGGAGACAAATATGAGTGCAATATGATCAGCTATTGCGCTCATTTTTTTTGCTGTTTCTATACCATTCATTTCGCCTTTTAAAATAATATCCATTAAAACAATATCAGGTTTTAAATCAATTAACAGGGCGATGGCTCTTTCTCCTGAGTCAACCACTCCAACA
>SLGL01000448.1 GCA_007123785.1 Balneolaceae bacterium | reverse complement strand
TACGTGCTGCGGCTATCAAAATTCTTGAGCCAGAACTTGCCGAAAACTCAGAAGAGGTATTAGCAGCGTTAGAAACACTCTATGAAACCGAGACTGCTCCCTATGTTCGCATTCAAATGCTCGCATCTCTGGGCGAATCCGACAGTGACACCTCTCTGCGCCTGATGGCAGCACTGCTTGATGCCCATTCCGACAGTCCTTACTTCCGGGAAATGGCGTTGACAGGTTTATATCAGCGTGAAAATCAGTTTGCTGAATTACTGCGAAGTGAGTACAACTGGAGTGATGAACTTGGTGAAGAGTTTGAAGACTTTCTGGTAAAATTGGATGAGGCGGCTGAGGCAGATCCTGAAGCAGCTCTTGCTGATTTTACGGATGAAGAACGGGAACGTTACGAGCGTGGCAGCTATTTATACGCAACCTGTATGGCCTGTCATGGTGCGGAAGGTGAGGGGGCCAGCGGAATCGGGCCACCTCTTGAAGGCAGTGAGTGGGTACAGCAGGATGAAGAAGCGATTATACGCATTCTGCTTCATGGATTTGAAGGCGGCGTTGCGGAGTTTCCAAGGCGTGCGGTTAACATTACCGGAGTTATGCCGGCACACGGATTTTTATCTGATGAAGAGTTAGCGGCAATCATGACTTACATGCGAAACACATGGGGCAATGAAGCATCACCGATTGAACCGGAAGAAGTTGAACGCATCCGTACCGAAACAGAAGCACGTGCCGAACTCTGGACTCCGGAGGAGCTGCGAGACCTGATTGAGTAACGGATTTGAACCTGCGATTCAATCGATTATGTGTGGATCGAAATTGCCTACAACCAAATTTCTTGGTGAGCACCAAGCGAAGCGATTCCCGTGAAACGAAATGCGGGCTATGAGATCTCATTTGACAAAAAAGAATTCTTCATCCACCTCCTGCATTAGCCGCCAGTCTCCCTGGTCGAGAATGTGAACCAGATGGAAAAACCGCTTCTGATCGGTCTGAACGACATAGTGCAGATGCTTGGTTACCATTACATTTTCCAGGTGACGGGTTACAATATCGGTGACCTGGGTGGACGGAATGATCCCGGACTGAAACCGAAATGGCTGCACCCGCCAGGTCAGCGGCAAACCGGTAGCTGCTCCGGGTTGATCGATGAGACTTGAGGGAAGGATTTCAAACCGGTATGGCACGATTCTGTGCGCTCGTGAGTGGGTATGTTTGTGCCGGAGAATCCGGGCCAGCACCCGGTCAATAATATGATGTGCAGAGGCTGATCCGGGCTGAAGGGTCCATGTCACATCTTCCTCATTGTAGTTGAGGTCGAAAATTTCACCGGATGTGGTTTCGATACTGTAAAACAATTTACGAATCCCGCCATCAGTCCGGCAGTGACAGGACCGGACCCGCTTCAGGTGCCGGGTATAGTCCGGCCTCCATACCGGTTTATCGATTCGATGATACCGGCTGTACAACGCAAGCATCTCTATAATTGGAAATTTATTCATGACCGGCCCTCAGGTATTGTTGGTCATTTCAAATTATACACATATTTTATACATATCAATCACATTCGGAAAAAATGTCGAAAGCCAAACAGCATTCATATCAGCCCGAGCGGGATGTTCACCGGATCACCCTTTACAGTACGGTGTATCCGGAGCATCAATACACCTCAAAAAAAGAGCGGCTCTACTTGCATTTCGACTTTGCCTGCTTCTATGCCCAGATTGAGCAGCTGCGAAAAAACCTGTACGGAATCCCATTAATTATCGGAGGATGGCGGAAACAGAACGGGCAGGTAAAAGGGATTGTAGCCACAGCGTCATATGAAGCCCGGAAATTTGGAATCAAAACGGGAATGAGCGCTCTCGAGGCGTGGCAGTTATGTCCGTATGTGTGCATGCTGCAGGTCGATTATGCGGCATACAGTGCAATATCCGAACAGGTCCACTCTATCATGAAATCTTTTGCTCCGGTCGTCGAGCGCTACTCAATGGATGAGTATTTTATAGAGCTGACCTTTATGAAAGATGCCCCGCGACAGGAACTCAAATCGTTCGCCCAAAAATTACAGGATACCATTTTTGAGGTGACCGGCCTTGTGGGGGCTGTGGGGGTTGCCCGGTCCAAAACCTACTCTAAATTGAGCAGCAGCCTGAACAAACCCAGGGGCATCACGCTTATTTTAAGCGATAATGATGAAAAAGCTCATATCCACCCGCTGCTGCTCAATGAAGTGTGGGGAGTCGGCCGGCGAAGGCATGAGCATATCCTGGCCGAAGGCTACAAAACCATCGGTGATGTGGTTGAACGCGGAAACGTGAAGACATTTATCCGCCTCTTCGGGGCGAACTTTGGCAAAATGCTGTTTCAGACCATTACCGGAAAAGACCAGGGGCGGGTGATGGATGAAATATCCGAATGCTATATACCCAAACACGGAGTCAGCTATGGCCATACTTTTTCAGAGGGTTCCTGTGATGTTCAGCGTATACGCGGTGAGTTTGCTATTGCCGTGCAGCATCTGTGTTACCGGATGCGCTCTTACCAGATCCGGGCTGACAGCTACTCCGGGGCCATTGGATTCAACAACCAGGAGCTGCCGGGGGCAGGGTTTCGGTTTATCACTCGTGCCCATACCAATATTGATGACTATGTGTTCAGTGCATGTATGCAAAAAGTGATGCCGCTGATTGAAAAATCGGCAGAGAAAGGCATTCAGATCCGAAACCTGGTACTGGGGACCCATCAGATTGACAAAACCAAACAGATGAACCTGTTTTTCACAGACGAGGAAGAGCACACAGCTCGCTATAAAGCGATCGATGAAATCAAAAACCGCTTTGGCCCCCAGTATATCACCAAAGCCAGCACGCTTCACCGGGTGAAAGGAAATACGCATTTCCTGGAGCGGAACGGACAGGGCGAATGAATGGTGAGTATCTCTTTCAAATAAAATTTGCATGGCTTTTTATCCAAACAGGATGCTGATTTTTTCCGAATCTGGTTATTTTTGGATTATTACCGAAGAACGTTTTTCTGATTCCAACGTTGGCTGCCCGGCTGCATACACACGAAACCGTTATATTATACTTATCACTTGAACAAGAGCTATCAAGGACGTATCATTTTTCATCAATAAACCGGTTTGGATGATTTTGTTAAGGATACTGATAACCAAATTCAAAAATCATCAAATACATGACTTATTCGATACAATTATTTGACTCCAATTGTCTGCATTAGAATTGATCATTTGATTCCTTTTCAATAGTTGGTTTCAATTTATATTTTAAACAAGCAGGTTTAAGAATTCAGAAAAACCCTTGCATCTGAAAAAAATCACATAAAAAAAAGTATGATGTTAACTTCCTTTAGCTTTCTGTTTATTTCAATGGGTCTCTTTGGAATGATGTATGCCAGTACGCAGGATGAAAACGATAAAGATGACCTGCTTACGGATGAGAGAAGGTCAAACATGAAACCTGTTGAAGTACTGCAGGCGTTTAAGGATGGTAATAAACGATTTACAGAGGGTAATTTAAGGAGGAGAAAATTTATAAAAGAGGTTTCAGCGACATCAGAAAAACAGACTCCCTACGCCATCGTGCACAGCTGTATTGACAGCCGGGTTCCGGTAGAGACTATTTTCGATGCGCGGATCGGGGAGATTTTCAGCACCCGTCTGGCCGGAAATGTGATCAACAGCGATGTGCTTGGAGGCATGGAATTTGCCACAGGTCTATCGGGAGCAAAACTGATTCTGGTGATGGGTCATACACGATGCGGCGCGGTAAAAG
>SLGL01000430.1 GCA_007123785.1 Balneolaceae bacterium | reverse complement strand
TACGTGCTGCGGCTATCAAAATTCTTGAGCCAGAACTTGCCGAAAACTCAGAAGAGGTATTAGCAGCGTTAGAAACACTCTATGAAACCGAGACTGCTCCCTATGTTCGCATTCAAATGCTTGCATCTCTGGGCGAATCCGACAGCGATACCTCCCTGCGCCTGATGGCAGCACTGCTTGATGCCCATTCCGACAGTCCTTACTTCCGGGAAATGGCTTTGACAGGTTTATATCAGCGTGAAAATCAGTTTGCTGAATTACTGCGAAGTGAGTACAACTGGAGTGATGAACTTGGTGAAGAGTTTGAAGAATTTCTGGCAGCATTAACTGAAGCAGCCGAGGCAGACCCCGACGCTGCCATTGCCGATTTCTCAGATGAACAACGGGAATTGTATGAGCGTGGCAGTCATATGTATGCCACTTGTATGGCCTGCCATGGAGCCGAAGGAGAAGGGGTCAGTGGTATTGGTCCTCCGCTTGCAGGAAGTGAGTGGGTACAGCAGGACAAGGAAGCAATCACGCGAATTCTGCTGCATGGATTTGAAGGCGGTGTTGCGGAGTTTCCAAGGCGTGCGGTTAACATTACCGGAGTTATGCCGGCACACGGATTTTTATCTGATGAAGAATTGGCCGCAATCATGACCTACATGAGAAACACCTGGGGCAATGAGGCTGACCCAATTGAAACCGAAGAAGTGGAACGCATCCGTACCGAAACGGAAGGCAGAGCAGAGCTTTGGACGCCTGAAGAACTGCGCGAAATGCTCGACTAAATAATATGAAGACAGATTTCATCTGCCAAAATGTTCTATAGATTCAGATAAGTTTGGCTTGATGAATTCATTTTAGTTCAGATTCCCGGAAATATGCATGAAATTCATATAAAAGAAATCTATTTGAGGCTATGAAAACTGCATTAACCGGGATTCTTTATTTATGTCTGTTTTTTGGGATATCGGGTATATTCGCACAACCTGCTGTGGCGAACAGTTCTGTTTTACTTTTTGAAACGATCAATTCAGATAGTGAAGAAATTGAAAGACCTCACATCCTTTTTCTGATCAGTGAAGATCCGCACAATTACGAAGCCCATAAAAGTATTCCGCGCTTTGCCAGAATGCTGGAGCGGGAGCATGATTTTAAAACAACTGTTCTGCTTGGAGAGGGAGAGCTGACCTCTTTTTATTTTCCGGACCTGACCGAGGCTATTTCAGAAGCTGATCTCCTGGTTATATTTTTCAGGAGAATTGCCCTTCCAGATGACCAGCTTGAGGCGATTCAAAACTTTCTGAAAAATGGCAACCCGCTTGTTGGGATCAGAACAGCAAACCACGCTTTCTCCGTGCGGGATTCTGACGGAACCATGCCGGATGGATACAGCGACTGGTGGGGTTTTGTTTCTGATATCCTGGGTGTAGAAAATCAGGGATACGGACCTGTCGAGCTTGGTACAAGGGTGAATGTTGTTTCTGAAATGGAAGATCACCCCATTCTTGAAGGGCAGCGCATGCAATGGCACAGCACCGGCAACGTGTACCATAATCAACTTTTGGACGATAATGCCACGGTACTGATGACCGGAACCGTTGAGGATGAGGTTGAGCCTGTCTCCTGGATCCGCTATGCAGGAGAGAGCCGGGTTTTTTATACTTCACTGGGCCATCCGGCAGATTTTGGGGTTTCATATTACCGGGGTCTGCTTGTAAACGGTATTAAATGGGGCTTGGGTTATTTTGATTAAAGTTACCGGAAATCGGTAAATGTTACTCTGATGGAGCAAGCTGCCCGTCTGCTAATGGCTGATCTCCCTTGTGACCTTTGGGACGGTTATCCCTGCACGGAGCGTTGGTTTCCCTCGATTCTTTATACAGAACACTCCTTCAAACAAGAAGTTCATTCTGTCAGAACAAAAAAACAAACAACAATCAACTCACAACTCAACAACAAACATAAACCTGAAATCAGAAATCAAAAATCACCCACTTCATAAACAATCTCGCCGCCGACCACTGTAAGCAGAGACCTGATCTCTTTGATATCCTCTACATCACACGTAAGATAATCATCTGAGAGTATAGCGAAATCTCCAAGTTTTCCGGGTTCAATAGAGCCTTTTTTATCTTCATCAAAACTGAACCAGGCTGCATTTGAAGTCATCATTCGAAGAGCATCTTCACGTGAAATTTGTTGTTCCGCGGCAATCACTTGTCCGCTTTCCGTTTGTCTTGAGATCATAGTGTACATGGTAATAAACGGATTGTAGGGGTTGAGGGAGCGGTCGGGATCGAAGCCCTGCATATGGTCCGAGTTGAGTGCAACAATAGCATCTCCATCCAGCCAGGTTTGTACACCGATGAATTCATTCATTCGCTCTTCGCTCAGTATTCTGGCTAATGCATCACCGTCTTTGTACAGCCATGCCGGCTGCGTATCGATGCCGACACCAAGCCGGTTTGCACGTTCGGCCGTTTCGGGATTTGCAAAATAGGCATGAATCAGTGTAAAACGGGGATCATCAGGCTGAAGATCTTCCTGAACAGCTTCCACGGCATCCAGTACTCTGTCCACACCGGCATCTCCGGTAACATGAGCCGACATCTGCCAGCCATTCTTGTACCCGGCGCGAATCATGTTTTCAATATTTTCCGGGCTGATCAGCAGAGTCCCGTGGTGATCGGGGTCATCAAATCCATAAAAATCGAGTGCATCCGGGCCATAGGGTTCACGCATATAAGCCGATCCGTACAAAATCCCACCGTCAATTCTGAGTTTAAGTGGCCCTGTACGAACCCAATCGTCACCTTCACCAAATGCAACAGGGAATGAGTTGATCACTTCCTCAGAACCTTCAACGGTTCCGTCGGAGCTCAGGTTGATCGTTACGGTAACCCTTGCCGTAAGACGATCCTGCTCCCGGAGCTGGCGGTAGGTTTCATAGCCTTGCGGATTGCTGCCACGTTCAAAAATGGAAGTGATTCCCGTTTTATTATAATTGTGGAGAAGACGTTCCAGGTCATCGTGATATCTGTCCTCAGGGATTTCGCGGGTGGGCAGATAATCTCCTGTCAATTCGCTGCAATTTTCAAGAACTCCGGTGGGATCTCCGGCATCGTCCCGTTCAATTGTGCAGCCTTCAGGTTCGGTCGTTTCACGGTCGATACCGGCGCTTTGAAGTGCGGCTGTGTTCAATACCTGTACCTGCCGGTTGGCAAACTGCCATGTAAAAGCAGCGGGATGATCGGGTGCAGCTTCATCAAGATCGGCACGGTTGGGAATTCGTCCTTCCTGAATTCGGGTTACATCAACCCTGGGCAACGGGATCCAGTTTTCCGGGTCGGTTCTTTCCACTTCTGTGCGCAGCCAGTCTTGAATTTCACCGATGGAACCGAGCTGTTCGAAAGGATGAGGAGTTGCATATTCCCGCTGTACTACACTGGTTGCATGTACGTGAGATTCGATCAAACCGGGAATAACAGTGCGGCCATCCGCATCAATCACACGAGTTTGATTTCCGATGTATGACTCAATTTCATCGTTTGAGCCTACCGCTTCAAATACACCATCGCGAATAGCAAAGGCCTGAGCATTTGAAAAAAGATCGTCCACTGTTAATACATTGGCATTGATAACGACCAAATCGGCCGATGAGTCCCGGTCGTAATCGTTACAGGAGACAAGAAAGGCACCGGTAAGGAGTAGAAGTGTGCAGATTCGCAGAAGCATGGTTTTGGAGTCTAAAGTTTATGTAGAAAAGTTAAGGTGTTCTTTTAAGGCCATTTAAAATACATCTTTTATCCATGTTATT
>SLGL01000210.1 GCA_007123785.1 Balneolaceae bacterium | reverse complement strand
GGAGAAACCTGGGAAGTAAGTACAGCACCGGTAAATGACACCGGCCATTATGGAGCTCCTCCACACATTATTCAGCTGGAGGATGGGCGCCTGGCCGTTACGTATGCCTACAGGAGCCGGTATGGGTCCAGAATTGCGATGCGCATTAGCTCTGATAATGGAGGAAGCTGGGGGCACGAAATACCGGTTCGTTACGGCGACGGTGCCAATGCCGATATCGGTTATCCGCGGATGCTTCAGCGCGAAGATGGCAAACTGGTGATTATCTACTACTGGAATCACGATCTGAGAGAAGATAAAACCCCATACCGATACATCGCAGCTTCCATTGTTGACCCGTCAAATTATCCCGATTAACAATAACCAAATGGTAAGACTCAATATGCTTCAGAAAAAACGGTTGATTCATTTGAAACAAAAAGAATCCCCTCTGGCCTGTCCCGATCTCTTCGGGGAGAGGGGGAAAGTGAAGACAAACAGGGAAAGCCTGATTTGTCAAACGAGGGGTGTGTTTCTGGGAAAAGGTTCCTTTTCTGTGTTCTAAGTTCTTGGATCGAATTCGGTGGTTTGTCTTGTCGGACCCACCCCCGGTCCCTCCTTGTCCCGACACAAAAGCGTGTCGGGACAAGGAGGGAGCTCTTACATTGATTTGTAAACTTAATAGTTTAACCCCAAAAAGTCGTTAGATCTTCTTTGCCCTTCGGGCAAATTGATATTGTTCCAATGACAATTTTGGGTTAAACCTTACCAAAATTTGACAGGGTATTTTCTCACAGCCTCCCGCGAGGGGACCTTTCATCGGTTCAAAAATAAATGATTCACTACAATTTCGTTAAAACCCAAAATTGTTTATTAGAGTAAAAGTTCATCACTATGAAGATATTTCCAACACAATTTTTTATTGTCCAAAAGTGGATTTTCCTGCTTATTACATCGATCGTTGCCACTGGATTCATTTCTGATACAGATAAGCGGGCTCAAACAGAAACCTTCAACTCAATTAGTGTGGGATTGCTTCCGGATACGCAGGGTAGCGGTGAGATGGTTTCAATTTACCCGATGGATTCGGTGCTGCAAAAGTTCCAGGATATGGGGGTGGATATTGTGATTCCGGTAGGAGACCTGGTCAATCAGGGAGCACCTCATGAGTTTGAAGACTGGATACGAACCGCAGAAAAATATCGCGATGCCGGTATGGAATTTCTTCCGCTGATGGGAAATCATGAAAGAAGTTATGCCTATACCGTAGAGTGGATTGAAAACATGAAAGATTTTATTCCCGAAGATGCGGTTCATATGCAGGGCGCGCAGTATCTGAACTACTATGTTGTAAGAGAAAATGTATTGATCATTGTGCTGAAATATTATCACCTTTCGATCGCGTTTCAGTGGATAAAGGACGTGGTGGAGGAGCACCGGGGTGATGTGGATCACATCATCATCGGCAGCCATGACGGACTGATCGGGGCAAAATATGGTCAGACCCGCGAAATGATTGTGGAGGGCACCAAAGGAAACGATCTGCTGATGGATCAGTGGGACGAAATCCGTTCATACTTTTCGAGGCATGATGTGATCTGGGTTCAGGGTCACGAACATATGTATCAGCGTTCAGTTATTGAGGCGCCGATCCACCTGAATACCGATTCATGGATGCTCTCAGATGGGAATTACCGGCTGCCGCAGTATACGCAGATCGTATCGGGGAACGCTTCATACAAAGGGTATGAATATCGCTACGGTGAGCGGGAAAAAGTTCAGGCTGTAATTCAGCATAAAATGAATACAATGGAAAATGGTTCTGAAGCATTGGATGCGAATGCTTCCGTCCTGTTTTTTGACAACAGCCGGGTGGACTATGAATCCTGGTTTACATCCCATACGGTTACCGACAACGACCATGGCAGAAAAGAGCTGGATAATCCGGAATGGACGCTAATGGACCGTTTTTCCAGAACCACAAACCGCTGCGAACGGATTGTATATCCCAATACTATTCCCGAAACCACACGTCCGGTGATGGTGTACAACGCATCCTACCGAACCAATGAGTGTTTCGCAGACGATGGCAGTACGGCCCGGCTTCTCGACGGGGCCAACAATATTTTTAACCGCGTGAACACCACAACCCGGACATTGAGCTGGAGGCCGGGTTTCAGCCGTGCACAAAGCCAGATGGATCTGGCGCGGCTGGCATACCAGTATCTGTTTCAGGATCATCGGCCGTGGGATCCCAATCTGAACCGGAATGAACGCCTGGAAGCCGGTGAAAATGAATATGAGATTGAGATTCCGGCAACCACAATAGACCTCAAAGAACACATCACCCTGAGTTGGATTCCCGCAACGGACGAAACTGTATCTGATATAATGATTGTCAGCGGTACTCAAAATCATTCCGGAGTGTATAGCGGAGCCTGGGGGGAGGAGAAAGATATCGAAAGTGATACCGGTTACCCGAAAAGTCAGCCCGATGGCGCTGCCAAACAACCTCATACACTGCCTGAATATGCCACAAAAAACTGGGATGTGGAAACGGCTGTGGCAGACACCTATGTTCTCCAGTTTGATGGTGACTCATCCATCGACTCCCGGAATGTGATGCTTGGATATCTTAAAGATGGACTCTGGACTCCGTTTACATCACCGGAGTGTGTCGTTGATGCAGTTTATGAAGAAGGTATGCTGGGCCATTTGGATGATCTGCCCCGAAACGAAAACTGTCTTGATGAACCTGTAGTGGGTTTTGACAGTAGTCATGGAAACCGGTGGTGGGTGGTACTCAACTCCGATATCGAAGCAGCATTGATCGAGCAGTGAGAGAGCTTGGTGACAGGGTTTTCGCAAAAAACCGGGGCAGGTGATCTCAGATTTTTGATTAGTGATCTCAGGTCTCAGATCTGGTGACAGATCAGCGATCATAAATCGGGTAGTCTGAGATCTGAGATGCAAACGGAATGTTAAAACTATTTCCGGTTTATACAAACAGCCTGTTCAGCTTCTTAATTCATTACGTTGCCCAGGTTCTGCCGCCCAGATCTTCGAGATCTTCACATCCGTAATAATTACCGGGGATTTCATCATACCGGAGTATTTCGGTTGCACCGATTTCGGAAGTGAACAAACCAAGTGTAGCCATCCGCTTAAACAGGCGGAAAAAATTTCTTCCATCTTCATCATCCAGGATATCCCGTACGAACTGAGTCTGCTCTTCAAATGAATGGCCGGAGAACCCCTGGCTGATCAGGTTATTAAGTCCTGTGATGGTGATTTCTATCTGTTCCGGGCTCATCCAGCCGGCAATCATGCTGTCGATAAAACGCTCCACTTTCGCATCCTTCGCTCCGGGAGTGGAGGTCCGCGGCAGAATCACTTCCGCAAGGTCGGCTGCAGCCTCCAACTGCTGTTCAGATAAAACTTCCGGGTTCCAGTCATTTGTTTTTTGGGCTTCACAACCAGACAAAACGGCTGCAATCAGCGGGCTGCTGAGTGTTCCGCCCATGATCAGGGCAGTTCTTCGGATCGCCTCTTTTCGGTCTATTTTTTTCATCAGATATTTCCCTTTTTCATTTCTCTCACAGCGTAATCGCATGCGCGGGCGGTCAGTGCCATGTAGGTAAGTGATGGGTTGCCCCATCCGTTGGAGGTCATGCAGGCACCGTCGGTCACGAAAATATTGGGAATTTTGTGCATCTGGTTCCACTTGTTCAGCACAGATGTTCCGGGATCCCGGCCCATCCGTGCGGTGCCCATTTCATGGATGCTGAGGCCCGGTGGACTGTCTCCGTCAAACGTGCTGATATCTCTGAAACCGGACACCTCCAGCATCTCCGCACTGGAGGATACCATCTCCTTGCGCATTTCTCTTTCATTTTCACCAAACTCCATATCAATGACCAGTTTAGGAATACCCCACGGGTCTTTGTCATCATGATCAAGATAAACACGGTTTTCGTAGCGGGGAATTGATTCACCGAAAGCCAGAAAGGTCATTTGCCAGGGGCCGGGAGTCGCAATGTTGTCTTTCAATTCCTTCCCGAACTCGTACGTACCTCCCTGCCCGGTTCCCTGTCTTCCGGCCCATCCGTAGGTGGAAAACCCCCGTACATAATTGCTGCGTTTTGTCTGGTCATCAATATTCTGAAACTGCGGTACCAGTGTATCTACCGGCCGCCTTCCTTTGTGATATTTGTCTTTAAAACCGTCAAAGGTGCCGCTTGCCCCGATCTCAAAGTGATTGTCCATCAGATTGTGGCCCAGCTCTCCGCTTTCGTTTCCCAGTCCGTCAGGAAAGGTGTGCTCAAGAGAGTTTAAAAGAATGGATGTAGTGCCCAGGGCCGAGGCGCACAGAAAGATCACATCCGAATAAAATTCAATAGTTTCTTTGGTTTCCGTATCCACAACTCGTACACCCGAAGCTTTCCGTTTTTTCTTGTCATAAAGTATAGTGTGGACAATAGAATGCGGGCGCAAGGTCATGTTGCCGGTGGCCTCAGCTGCCGGCAGTGTGGAAGCGTTGCTGCTGAAATAGGCGCCATACGGACACCCTCTCCGGCAGAGGTTCCGGGCCATACAGCGTCCGCGTCCGCCATGTGAACGTGTAATATTTGAAGTGCGGCCGATGGTCAGCTGACGGTCTGTATAGTTTTCGGCAAGTTTTTGCTTTACATGTTTTTCAAGGCAGTTCATTTCCCAGGGAGGTAAAAAATTACCATCGGGTATTTGCGGGAGCCCGTCCCGGCTGCCGCTCACACCGATGAATGATTCCACATAATCGTACCAGGGCTCGATATCGTTGTAGCGAATCGGCCAGTCGATCCCGATCCCATCGCGTTCATATACGCCAAAATCGGTATCGCCCCGGCGGTACGACCACCGGCCCCAGATCAGCGAACGCCCGCCCACCTGATAACCGCGAGTCCATAGAAACGGTTTTTGTTGCTTGTAAGGATGTTTATTGTCTTTAACAAAAAAGTGTTTGGTATCCTGCTTGACAGCGTAAGCGGTACGGCTCTGAACCGGATAGATTTCAGTTTTTTCATGGTGGGTCAGTTCATTGCCGTATGGGAGTTCCCAGGGGTGTTTCAGCATAGTGGGATAATCCTCAACATGGCGAACCATTCGCCCTCTTTCAAGAACAAGAGTATTCAGTCCTTTTTCGGTGAGCTCTTTGGCAGCCCATCCACCGCTGATGCCGGTACCCACAACTATCGCATCGAAGGTTCTTCGCCTGCGGGATTTGATGTTGTTATTCATTGGTAAAAATGTGGTTATGGTGCATAAATATTGAATCTGTGGGATTAATTTAGCAAACTTACCCTGAAGTACAAACGGAAGATATGTTGCACAAAAATATAAAAATACAGATAAGATCAGTCCGATTTAGCTTAATTTAACTATTTGATAAATCCGTGCTGACGGTTTATTCAACACAGACCCAATCCTGCTTATGGCAAGAAAACCTATATTTCTCTATCAATTCACCCTTATGTTAATCCTGTGTGTTTTTACCGGCTGTAACGATCGGACTTCCGGTGATTTTAATAGTGGAAATATTCAGATTTCGGATGTAAATCCACTGCTGTTCAATGATGATCATAATTCCGAGGGTTTTCTGGTTCCAAAAAGAGATGGAAATCTGCTGCTGATCTTCAGGCTCGATCCCGGCATGGGGGGAAGTCATGTCGGTACCGGCGGGTACATCGCTCAAGTCACATATTACCCGGTTGAAGACAGGTGGGGTGAGGTACAGGAAGTGTACAACAGCCATCGCTACGATGACCGGAATATTCACGGAGGCATCACCAATGATGGCAGAATTGTACTCTTCTTTCGGCACATGGATATTGTTGACGGAAGAAATGTTACGGCAGAACGACTTTTTATGTACAGTGATGATGACGGTGAATCGTGGAGTGGGCCTCACACATCAGAAAGCTGGTCGGACTCCGAACTACCCGATCCCAGGTTCGGTGTCTGGGGAACCGGTCCGATGTTTTACAACGGGGACACCAATCGTTACTCCATGCCAGGTTACGGCAATCACATCCTCTATATGACGCACAGTGATGACGGGAGCAACTGGGATGAAATCAGCTTCGTGAAGGAGGATGAAGAGCGTGTGCTCACAGAAATTGCCGCAGCATGGACAGGAAATAAACACCAGATTGCATTGATCCGGGATAACCGGACGGAACCCGATCACCAGTTGCTGCAAATAGAGAGCCGGGATAACGGAGAAACCTGGTCGGAACCGCAGCGAACCAACATGCCCGAAAATCACTGGGGTGCAGCTCCGCAGTTGCTCTATGACTCAAACCGCGACCTTCTGATTGCGATGACCAGTGACCGTAATACGCGTGATCACACCGAAAACAGCCTCTTCATTTACACTGCCCGTCCGGATGAGGTGTATCAAAATCCCGGAAACTGGTCTTTTGCGTATGAAATTACAAGGCCCTGGGCAGATGAAATGTACAGAGATATCCGGCCTTTGAACCTCTCTTTCTATGGATATCCGACAATAGCTCCCATTAATGAGAATGAATACCTGGTGGTTTTCACCGAACGGGCAACCATGGAGGGGACAGAGCAGGCGGATCTTTATTATTTCAGGCTGGTTATTAAATAAAAAGGGCAATTATGGAAGATTTCTTTTTAAATCTTAAACTTTTTTCTTTAAAATGTAATCGTTTACAAAATTGATTTCTAAATACACTCAAAGACTTACATATTATTATGATGAGACTAAATCTTACTGCCCTGCTTTTATTTTCCTTTTTGGGTTTTACATTTTGTGCCGGAACTGAAAACTCAGAAAATGACGACGGCTGGATTTCACTCTTTGACGGTGAATCTTTAGACGGCTGGCAGGTCGGGGAAAATGCAGAAACCATCTGGGTGGAAGAAGACTATATCAGAATAGATGGGCCGAGAGCCCATCTTTACTATGTAGGAGAAGTTGAAAATGCCAATTTCACAAACTTTGAATTTAAAACGAAGGTGCTAACCAAACCGGAGGCTAATTCAGGTGTTTATTTTCATACAGAATACCGTGAGACGGGTTGGCCGGATGTAGGTTATGAAGTGCAGGTAAATAATTCTCATAGTGACTGGAGAAGGACTGGCAGCCTGTGGGATGTAATGGATATTAAGGAAACCTATGTAGATGATGATGAGTGGTTTGAACTCTATTTTAAAGTGGATGGAAAAGATGTGGAGGTAAAGATTAACGGCACAAAGGTGCTGCACTATCATGAACCGGAAAATCCGGTAAGAGCTGAAGGCGCTATGCAAAATCGAGTGCTGGACAGTGGTACTTTTGCCCTTCAGGGACACGATCCGAACAGTGTGATGTTCTTTAAAAATATTTACGTCCGGCCACTCCCGTAAACTATGATTCTTTCATAAACGATTCATGGACAAATAATTAAAAAGGGCGATTTTTTGAACTGATCTGCCGGATGTTTCAGTTTTAATACCCGATAAAACATCTGGTAATGCCCTGGACCTTTCGACCTCATACAGAAATTAATCAAAATAAGTTGCATGAAACCCGTAGTACAAATTTCTCTTGATCTTACCAATATTGATGAAGCACTTGAAACCGCCGAAATCGCTATCCGGGCGGGGGTAGATTGGCTCGAAGCCGGAACCCCGCTGATTCTTGCCGAAGGCCTGCACTGCGTTAGGGAATTGCGATCTGCCTTTCCCGAAGTACCGGTTGTGGCTGACTTGAAGACGATGGACGGTGGTTACCTCGAAGTAGAAATGATGGCCAAAGCAGGGGCAACCCACGTGGTAGTGATGGCTCGTGCCCATGAAGAAACGATTCACTGTGTTGTACAGGCCGGAAAAGATTTTGGCGCGGAAGTAATGGGCGATAACCTCGGTTGTCCCGATATGGTGGAGGGTGCCAAATGGCTGGAAGGCCTGGGATGTGATTATGTGATTCATCACATCGGTTACGACGAACGCCGGGGAATTGCCGCCCGCGGAGAACGAATGCCAAGTCCGCTCGATCAGCTCAAAGAAGTTGTGAACGCTGTGGACATCCCGGTACAGGCTGTCGGAGGACTCTCGCTGGAACAGGCAATCAGATGTCCTGAATATGGTGCCCCTCTGGTGGTGCTCGGTGCTCCTCTTACAATTGATGCAGATGCATTCAAAACCGCCGACGGCGACCTGGAAGGCTCCCTTCGGTTAATTTGTGAGAAGGTTCATGCATACGGTGATGTGCCGGTTGGGAGGGGGTAGGCAGCTGCCAGCCTTCAGCCTTCAGCTTTCAGAGTAGGACTGAGCTGATTTCAACAAATCTGAACATGACATAAATAACATGAGTTCAGTATTATTTTATCACTGTGTGCAAGTTAAAGCTTGCCCCCAATGGAAAAAAATGAAGCATTTGGATTTTAAAAAAACTGAAGACTGACAGCTGACCGCTGAAAGCTTCTATCACTCAAAACTCCTTAATTTAACTCCATCAACACATGAAATCACCCGCAGTTGTAAACTATGCCCCGGAAAAAGGATCTGTTGAACTTCGTGAGATTGAAAAACCGGATATCGGTGAGGAGGATGTGCTACTGGAAGTGGGCAATGTGGGCGTTTGCGGAAGCGACCTCCATCAGTGGACAGCCGATCACAGCTGGCCTGTGAATTATCCGGTGGTGTTGGGGCATGAGTTTGGCGGGACAATCGCAGAAAAAGGAAAGCGGGTAACCGGCTGGGAGGAGGGGGACCGTGTGGTAAGTGAAACCGCCGCAGTGATCGATCTGAACAACCCGATGAGCCGGCAGGGATTGTATAACCTGGACCCGACCCGGAAAGGATTTGGGTATGGTGTGAACGGTGCGATGACCCATTACGTCCGTGTTCCGGCGCGATGCCTCCATCATGTTCCTGACCACCTTGAGATGGAAAAAGCGTGTCTCACCGAACCGTGCTGTGTTGCGTACAATTCGGTGGTTGAAAATTCCAGGATCAAACCTGGGGACCGGGTGATTGTAATCGGACCGGGAACGATCGGGTTGCTCTGTGCCGCTGTGGCAAGATTGTGCGGCGGGGATGTAGCTGTGGTTGGCCTGGAATCGGATAAAAAACGTCTGGAGATCGCCCGTCAGTATGGCTGTGAACCGATTGTCGGGGATGCATCTGAATGGGCGAAGGAGCGCGACGGGCTGGGTGCAGACTGCATCATCGATGCGGCCGGAGTGAGTGCCACGTTGAAAGTTGCACTCGATCTGGTCCGGCCCAAAGGCCACATCACCAAAGTGGGGTGGGGGCCGCGGCCCCTTGGTTTCAATCTTGATCCCCTTGTACAAAAAAATGTTACTCTGCAGGGAAGTTTCAGCCACAACTGGCCGGTATGGGAACGGGTTCTGGCCTTGCTTGCCAGCGGTCAACTTGATGTAAGTCCGGTTATCGGTGGTGTATGGGCACTGGATGAGTGGCACGAGGCGTTCAAACAGATGCACCACGGCCATGTTGTGAAAAGCATTTTAAAACCTTAAATATGAACTCTAAAGAGGTTTTAACCCGTTGTTTGGGTTTAGCGTTTACCTGTCAGTTCGCAGAGACTGAGCGGCAGCGAAGAGGCGTAGTCGGTAACGGGTTTGGATGATTACGTCAGTTCGAGCACAATGGAGGTGAACGAAGTGAACCGAAATGAAGTCGAGAACCCAATATAACGAAAGAAGCCGGTTCAACCCGAAAAACATATACTGAAGTTCCTGAAGAGTTGTCTAAGAGATAAATAAATAAAACCATGCGTCTAAAAGACAAAGTAATTATCGTAACCGGAAGCACAATGGGCATCGGCAAAGCGATTGCCCGGCGGTGTGTTACCGAGGGAGCAAAGGTTGTGATTAACGGTCTGGAGGAAGAGCTCGGGCATGCTCTCATTAAAGAACTGGGGAGCGACAAATCAGCTCTTCATATCGAAGACCTCACAAAAGACGGAGCGCCCGGGCGGCTGGTGAATCTTGCAGTGGAACGGTTTGGGAAACTGCATGCGATCGTGAACAATGCCGCAGCCGTCATTTCGTCGAATATTCAAACGACCGATCTTCCGCTCTTTCGAAAAGTTCTTGAAGTGAACACACTCGCTCCGTTTGCTCTTATCCGGGAGGGACTGCCTCATTTGACCAAAACAGGTGGTTGTGTACTCAACATCGGTTCGGTGAACGCATGGAGCGGGGAGCCGAACCTGCTGGCATATAGCGTCTCCAAAGGAGCGCTGATGACGATGACCCGTAACCTGGGCGATACTCTCCATCGGGAAAATGGGATCCGTGTGAACCAGATCAATCCGGGATGGGTGCTGACCGAAAAAGAGATTGAACGAAAACGCGAGCACGGTCTGCCCGATGACTGGTTTACAAAAATCCCCGATGAGTTTGCTCCGGCCGGACGCATTTTACACCCGGAAGAGATTGCCGCCGCCGCGGTGTACTGGCTCAGTGACGAAAGCGGGCCGGTGAGCGGCCAGACCGTCGAGCTCGAACAGCACCCGTTTATCGGGAGAAATCCTCCCAAAGACATCGATACGATACTAAGGAAGAAGTGATTTTATAAAATAGTGTCGTGTCAACGATTAAATGACGTAAAAACCCGCAATGTTTTTTCTTTAAAAAGGCTGAATAATCCCATTCTTACTGCCATTGGTGATAAGGAAATCCCGACGCTTCAAAGAATTTTTCGACGCTTCGGGACGGGTTTATTGCGAAACTTCATTCTTGACACAACAATAGAGACCACCGGGGTTTTGAAAACCCTGGAGATCTCTTTGAACCAAATTTTAAAATATGCCGAAACTTGCTGCATTTCCAAAAGCTTTTATGAACGAACTATGTAAAGATGGTTCCATGAAATTATCCGAGTGGATTGAGATGGCCGTTAAACTCGATGTAGAGGGTCTGGAATGGTACGCCGGATTTCTTGAAATGGAAGACCGTTCCAGCTGGCGAAAATTCAGGGAGCAGGTGGAAGATCATGGTAAAGAGATACCGATGCTCTGTTGTTCACCCGATTTCACCCACCCCGATGAAGATTTCAGATCAGCACAAATTGAACAGCAGAAGGAATGGATCGATATGATTTCTGAACTGGGGGGAACCTACTGCCGGGTTCTTTCGGGACAAAAACGACCGGAAATCAGGATTGAGGAGGGAATTGAGCTTACCGTTTCCTGTATCGAAGAGTGTCTGCCCTATGCAAAAGAACATGATGTTACGCTGATTATCGAGAATCACTATAAGGATGATTTCTGGGAATATCCTGAATTTGCTCAAAAAATGGACATTTTCTGCCGTATTGTGGACCGGATCGATCATCCCAATTTTGGTGTGAACTACGATCCCAGCAACACCTATCTGGCCGGTGAAGATCCTCTCGAACTGCTAAAGAGGGTATCAGGTCGTGTGGTGACTATGCACGCCAGCGACCGGTACCTGAAAGAAGGCACGATCGAAGATTTAAGAAGAGAAGAAGACGGGGCCGCAGGTTATGCAAAACGACTCAGTCACGGTGAAATCGGGAAAGGATTGAACGATTATGACGCCATCTTTTCGGAGCTCAAACGGGTGGGTTTTGATGGCTGGATCAGCATCGAAGATGGCGTGGAAGGGATGGATCAGCTTGAGCGGAGTGTGTCATTTCTCCGGAAGAAGATGGCCCGGTATTGGTCGTAACATCTACAGAAACCTGTTTTGAATACTTCGTCTGACGACTTTAGAGACTTCGATAATTTATTTGCAGAGTAGTAAGTCGTCTGACGAATAGATGTCTGGTAAATTTTTAAAACAAATCAATGATCATTTATGAGTTTTGAAGTAAAATCATCAGGGGAACAGTACGATGCCGTTATTGTAGGTTCCGGAGCAGGAGGCGGCATGGCCGCTAAAGTACTTGTTGATGCCGGTTTATCGGTAGCCGTTCTGGAAGCCGGCGGGGACTTTGACCCGCAAAAGGAAGAGTACAGAACTCAGCTCCGGTGGCCCTGGGAATCACCCCGAAGAGGCGCCAGAACCGTTCGTCCGTTTGGAGATTTTGATGCAGCCTGGGGAGGGTGGGAAATTGAAGGGGAACCCTACACACGGGCAAATGGTACGGAATTTGATTGGTTCCGTTCGCGGATGGTGGGTGGTAAAACCAACCACTGGGGACGGATCTCTCTGCGGTTCGGTCCCAAAGATTTTAAACGAAAAAGCATCGACGGGCTCGGAGATGACTGGCCGATCGGATATGAGGATATCAGTCCATACTATGACAAGGTGGATAAACTGATCGGTATTTTCGGAACCAACGAAGGGCTGGAAGATGATCCCGACGGTTACTTTCTTCCGCCTCCTAAGCCGCGTCTGCATGAACTTTATATCAAAAAAGGGGGAGAGAAAGCCGGGATTCCTGTGATACCTGCAAGAAAATCAGTTCTCACCAGACGTATCAACCAGGAGCGAGGGGTTTGTTACTACTGCAACCAATGTAACCGCGCTTGTAATGTCCTGGCTGATTTCTCGTCTGGGAGCTGCCTCATTCAGCCTGTTATGAAGCGAGGCAATGTGGATCTCTATACGAATGCAATGGTTCGCGAGGTTACCACTAATGGAGACGGATTGGCAACCGGAGTCGTATATGTGAATACTCAGGATATGCAGGAATATCACGTACAGGGACGAACCGTGGTTTTGGGAGCCTCCGCCTGTGAAACTGCGAGGCTGCTTCTTAACTCCAAATCGGCCCGGCATCCCGACGGACTGGCCAATGGAAGCGGCCTGATTGGACGGTATCTGCACGATTCCACCGGCGCTGGACGGTCAGCCATCGTACCTTCACTGATCGACCGCGACAGATATAATGAAGATGGAGCGAGGGGAATTCATGTTTATTCTCCCTGGTGGCTCGACAACAGCCAGCTTGACTTTCCCCGGGGTTATCATCTGGAGTTCGGAGGAGGCATGGGTATGCCGCTATATGGTATTGGTTTCGGGATGGATTCGATGAGGCAATATATTACGGATGAGTTTGGAAATCCCTCACAGAACGGAGGTTATGGAACCGGCCTGAAAAGGGATATTTATAAATTATATGGTTCTACCATCGGAGTGGTGGGCCGGGGAGAAAGTGTTCCCCAATATACCAATTATTGTGAAATCGATCCCGATACGGTTGACAAGTATGGAATACCTGTTCTTAAATTTCACTACCAATGGACCGAGCATGAAGTGAAACAGGCACGCCACATGCAGGAAACGTTCGAAGATTTATTGACCAGCCTTGGCGGAATTCTCCTCGGTGAAAAGCCCGGAGCCGACTCACAATACGGACTGGAAGCTCCCGGCCGAATTATTCATGAAGTTGGGACTACAAGGATGGGAAATGACCCCGGCAGTTCGGTACTTAACAAGTACGCCCAGGCACACGAGTGTGAAAATCTGTTTGTGGTGGATGCGGGGCAATTTGTTTCCCAGGCGGATAAAAATCCCACATGGACAATCATGGCTCTTTCCTGGAGAACATCGGACTACATTGTGGACCAGATGAGACAGGGAAATTTATAAATCTTAAAACGTTCAACTTCGAACTTCGACTGACGAATGTTCTCCTCGCCTGTCGAATCCAAACCATGCACATGTAGGACCAATACAAAATCTGAAACAG
>SLGL01000152.1 GCA_007123785.1 Balneolaceae bacterium | reverse complement strand
CCTCTAATTGATTCTGAGGCATGCATTTCAGATCGGTAGGGGAACAGTTAAGATGGTAGTTTATGAATTTATTGAGAGCAATTTCATCCGGGATGCCGTATTTACGGGCAACTTCGAAGTTGGTTTTTGTCTCGTTTCTCAGGTCTTTTGAAATATTTTTCAGCCGCACATATTTCAGGTAGGTTTGTGGCCGGATTGAATAGTATCGCAAAAATTGACGGGCAAACTTTTTTGGACATTCAAATCCTACTAAACGTGCCCATTCAGCTACTCGGGCTGTGGTTTCAAGATTTTGTTGTAAAATATCTAAAGACGAAGAAATACTGGATTTATCTCTCACTTTGTCCTCCTAATCATATTGATACTTTCAGTTAGTTTATTTGAACAGTCACAAGGCAGCAGATCCCCTGAGTTGTAAAAGGTGTATTATAGCAGAACCCCCAACCCTAAATGAAACTGTATTAATTTAAAAATGATTTTAAACAGTAAATGTTACGTTTTTTTTAAAGAAGAATTCATTTTTGGGACAACGCAGCTCACGGTTAAATTTCGCAGCGTTTGACAGGGTGTTTTTTAAAAAAAGTTTATATTGAATTATAAGTTGATAACAATTAGGTACATATCGTTTTCAAATAATTTTAGTGTGAGAAATGCGGGTTAACCGGAAACTTTGTGGATAAAAAGAAGAGGTTGTCTGTCAGCGATGCTTTGGCAGCATTTAATATCACTTCGTGGGAATCGCTATCGCTCGGAACGTTTCGAGGGGAAAATGTTTTAAAAAACTTGGATAAATTCTCTTTAACTATGTCGATTGATTTCTTGATATTTTTATACTATTTAAAATTTCTATTTAGTAAATCACCAATCTGATTTTTGTTGTTAGAACTGTTTTAATTTTCATTATTCAATGATCAAACGCGTCCGAAGAAAAGCGGAAGAACTTCACATTCCCACAATAAAGAAGCATATTTTTATCTGTGCCGATCAATCAAAACCGAAGTGCTGTCAGATTGAAACCGGATTGGAGTCATGGAATTATCTTAAAAAACGCCTGCGTGAACTGAAGCTCGATACCGAAGGCGGTGTTTTCAGGACAAAAGCCAACTGTCTGAGGGTTTGCAAACGAGGGCCAATTGCGGTAGTGTATCCGGATGGAGTATGGTATCACTCCTGTACACCCGATGTTTTGGAGAGAATTATCCAGGAACATCTGATTAGAGGCAATCCGGTCTTGGAGTATATTTTTGCAGTCAATCCATTAGAACCAGCAGATGGCATAGAAACTAAAAAATTATGATCCGATTTTTAAAGCGGTGGTTTCCCGCCCGTGACGAAGTGAAAAAACCTAAAAAAGCTGCCAAACTGGCCATCGCGATGCTTCGCAGAGAATATGAGGGAAAACCGTTTGATGTGAAACATGCTGATCCTGACCCTATCGTGCAATTTGAAATCTGGTTTAAAACGGCAGTGAGATTGATTGAAAACGACCCGAATGCGATGACACTCTGCACGGCCGATGAAAACGGATTTCCCACGTCTCGAACTGTGCTTTTAAAAGAATTTGATCATGACGGTTTTGTTTTTTACACCAATTACAAGAGCCGAAAGAGTTCTCACATCAATAAGAATCCGAACGTTTCCATTACTTTTTTCTGGCCTGATTTGATGAGGCAGATTCATATTGAAGGGAAGGTTGAAAAAACTTCAGCGGCTCAGTCCGATGCCTATTTTAAAACACGGCCCGATGGCAGCAAGCTGGGTGCCTGGGCTTCAGAGCAGAGCCATGAGGTTTCTTCGCGTGAGGAGCTGGAAAAACAGTTAAAGAAAATGGAACAGAAATTTAAAGGTGGTGAAATTCCCCGACCGCCGCACTGGGGTGGTTTCTGTGTTAACCCCCACCGGCTGGAGTTTTGGCAGGGAAGGCTAAACAGGCTCCATGATCGTCTTTGCTACATCAAAGAGAATGAAAACTGGCAAATAAAAAGGCTTTCTCCCTGAATATATCAGTGAACTGAATACAGGAAGTTTATCACTTAATCACTTATGATGGCTTTTAGCGGGATCTGGAAGTTGTATTTGGTACCGTCTTCGTTGGTTTCGATCTCAAGACTGCCGTTCATCTGTTCAGTAAAACTTTCAACCAGAATCATGCCCAGAGAGTTACTCTTTTTTATGTCGATATCTTCTGGTATTCCACAGCCATTATCGGTGATACTTAGAAATATTTTTTTATTTTTGATTTTCGTAAAGATGGCGATGGCTCCTTCATCCTGATCATTAAAAGCGTGTTTATGAGCGTTAATCAGGATTTCACTGATCATCAGCCCCAGTGGAATTGCCTTTGCCATATCGAGATGCAGGTCTTCAAGATTGTAGTTCAGCACCGTGTTTTTGGAGCTGTCTTTAAATGAATCGTGAGTTACCCGTGCGATGTGCTCGATATACTCTTTGAGGCTGATTTTTGAAAAATCCTTGTTGTTGTAAAGCGCCTCGTGAGCTAACGACATTGTGCGAATTCTTGACTTCGACACCTTCAGCAAATCAGAAATCTCAGGATCCTGACTCATGGTTTCCTGCAGCTCAAGCAATCCGTGAACTTGTGCAAGATTGTTTTTTACCCTGTGCTGTATCTCCTCAAACAAAATGTCCTTTTCCCTGAGTGAGAGTTCCAGCTTTTTCTTGTTTTCTGCCAGGTCTCTTGTTCGCTCCTCTACCTGCTCTCTGAGCGTATAATTCCAGTTATTGAGTATATAAATGGCCGTATAGCCAGTTACAAATATAATACCGATTGAAGTCCATGTAATAATTTCGAAGGCTTCAAGAGAACCCATCAAATCTGAGGTGGCGATCATGCCTTGTCCGGCTGCAATTTCCTTTACATTCAGTCGGCCCAGCCAGTAACCGGAAAAAATAAACAGGCCGAGTGTAAGTGTAATGCTAATGACGGCACCATAAATCCAGTTAATAGAGACATCTTTCTGTTTTGGGAGATCGAAGAACTTACGTTTTTTCTCTTCGATGATTGGTGAAAAAAGATACAAGGATGGTCCTGCTATCAGTAAGGTCTGAAAAAAAACTCCGGTCCACCAGCTCTTCCAAACTACCATTGTGTCGTAAGCTGAAAGCTGATGAGAAAAGCTCCAGATGAACGAGCCCATCGAACTGGCAAGGGCTGCCAGAAATGCTACCACAACGAACATCGTAAAACTTTTTAAACTCCGGAGATTATATGGAATTTTTGTACTGTGATAGGCCAGTGCAATAAAACCCAGGCCTAAAACAAAAGAAACCCCGATCAGCAATGACCATAACACGGGAATACCTGAAATATATGCTACAATAAAACTGCACAGATAAACGGGTATGAATCCCCATTCAAATCCAAACCATAGCAGTAATAGAATACCTGCAATTAGCGCCGGATTCAGAACGAAAAAATTGATTAACTGAACACGGCTTTCGGTGATTTCAAACCAATTTTTGTACATTAGGTCAGCCGTGAGAAAAAGGATCAGGGCGATCAAAAAGGTCCAGAACAACAAGGGTATAAGAATCTTGCTGCTGGAAAATCTATAGTTCGATAATAGAAAATCCAACGAAACAGGATTCCATTCATAATCCTTTCTGACCTCTTGAGAGCTCATATTTTTCTTAAAGGATATTGCCATTTAAGGGTTAGCTATTTGATAGATTGTACAGGTAAGAACTTAGAACCTTATTCAGATGGAAAATGTGATTTGATAAAGTCCCAGGTTTTGTTTGAGCACTGGTTGCGGTAGATTTTTATAATATGCTTAAGTTCTGTAGTGTCTGTTTATTCCAGAATTAAGATGTT
>SLGL01000201.1 GCA_007123785.1 Balneolaceae bacterium | reverse complement strand
GTCAGGTCTGATATAAACCATGAATAAACTTTCAAACAAACAACAGATGCAGCACGTCTTTGTCGAAATGGCCAGGGCCAATCTCGATCCGCTTGTGGATATCATGGCAGAGGATATGCAATGGAGTTGGATGGGGACGGAAACCTGGACTCATACTTTCAAAGGGAAAGAGTCTGTGGTAAACGAGTCACTGGCAGCGGTAAAAGCCACACTCGCCGAACCGTTTGAATTGATACCACACAGCTTTATTGCTGATGGTGATTTTGTGGTGATTGAACATACCGGAAAAAACACCACACCCGACGGGAGGCCGTATCACAACAGGTACTGCTGGGTTTGCAGGTTTTCGAATGGAAAGCTCTGCGAGCTGCGGGAGTATATGGATACCGAATTGGTTACGAAAACATTCGGGACGGATGACAAACCCTGATTGATGAAGCACGACTTCGAAAATGATGTGAAAAAGGTTTCAAGTTGAATCGTATGAGTAGTTTATTAGTGAAAAGCACGAAATCCCCCCTATAAGGGGGGCTGAGGGAGGTGTCGATACATAGACTATTGCGCGTACATATTACACCCCTCTTTATCTCCCCTTATTAGGGGAGAATTTTATTGCCCGGAATTAAAATTATCCACACAATTTGTACATGCAGCAAGTAAAATTTAACCAATGATAAATTAACCACAACCTATGATGAGCAAAACAGAATCATTTATCCAAAACCGACAGGTATGGGCAAACCTGCCTGTTGCTGACGTTGAACGCACTCGAAAATTTTATGAAAGGCTGGGCTTCAAGCTGAATGGAGCCCACAAAAACGGGCATTTAATCAGCTTTTTTGCCGGAAGGGATGACTTAATCATGCACTTTTTTCGGAAAGATATGTTTGAAGAAGCTTCGGTGGGCAACGCAGCCGATCTGAGCAGAGGCAATGAAATCATGTATACGATTGGAGCAAACAGCCGGGAAGAAGTGGATACCTGGGCGGATCAGGTGTTAAATGCAGGCGGCTCGGTGTTTTCCCAGCCGGCCGAGATGCAAAACAACTGGTACGGATGCGGGTTTGCCGACCCTGACGGCCATAAATGGAATGTGTTTTATAACGGGAAATAAACCTATGAGAAAACTTATCGCATCAGCATTTGTATCACTTGATGGTATCATGCAGGCACCCGGCGGACCGGAGGAAGACCCCACCGGTGATTTTGCAATGGGTGGCTGGATGTTCAATTTCGCAGACGATAACATGGATATCTCCAAAGCCGGGTTTGACGGAAAGGATCGCGAGCTGGTACTGGGGCGCAGGACCTATGAAATATTCGAAGCGTACTGGCCATATCAGCCGGATGACCACCCGATTGCGATTACACTTAATGCAGCAAAAAAATATGTTGCTTCACGTACGCGCACGAAACTCCACTGGAATAACTCGGCTCTGCTTACCGGTGATGTCGTACAAGTGGTTAGCGCTCTCAAGGCCCAATCAGGCCCCGACCTGCAGATAATCGGCAGCAGCCATTTGATTCAAACGCTCCAGGCCGCCTCGCTGATTGATGAGTACAATGTGTGGACGTTTCCGGTGGTGCTTGGCCGGGGTAAGCGTCTCTTCAACGAAACAGCGAAACCTTCCGCACTGCGACTTGCCCGCTCCCGGGTATCACCCACAGGTGTTGTGATGAGTACCTATGTGCCAGACGGTGAAATACGGCCCGGAACCTTTGAGAGCGCCGGTCCCAGCGAGATCGAGCTGGCAAGGCGTAAAAAGATGGCAAACGATGAGTGGTGATATGAAAGGAATTGTATGTGCAAACCATACTGTCCGGATCGGACGTGCTGGGCCCTTCCCGCGAAAACTATTTAGCCGGCAACAATTTCTACATCCAGCTTGAAACGGAAAGTGCCGAAGAAGCTGAGAGAATATATAGTAAACTCTCAGAGGGCGGCAAGGTATTTATGCCTCTCGATGAAACGGACTGGGCGGAGAAGTTTGCCATGTTTGCTGACAAATTTAGTGTTCAGTGGATGATCAATTACGGAGATAAGTAGACGCGGAATTCCATGCGAAAGCTGATTACAACTCCAGGATAATCAGCGAAAATGTGATTGAAGAAATCAAAAAGCTAAAAAGCGATCCGGGTGATGACCTCTCCATTAGCCCGGAAATTTCGCCAAAAATACACCCTGTACCTTTTTAGAACCCAAAAAATGTATTTCAAATAAATATATATCAAAAAGTTAGAACATGTAAATGGTTTCTTTTGTGAGAAGTCCGGGCTAACCCGGATTTCCGTACTATAAAGCTGAACACTTTCAATAATTCATTCAAAAGCAGATATTATCCTTCTTTACAGCAAAATCCCGATAATCAATATAAAGTCATGATCAACAGCCGCCTGTTTCTGATTGTTTTCGTGTCAACAGCTATTTCCTGTATCTCAGACCTAAACTCTTCTGTTACAAATACCGTAACCATCGGAGCTGAGAGACTTCTCACTGATTACCGGCCGCTGGTTGAAGGTAAACGGGTGGGTATCATTACCAACCACAGTGCTGTTGTTGGGCCGGATACTCTCCATTTGATCGACTTGTTGCATGATGATCCCGGCTTCACAATTACGGCACTATTTGGCCCGGAGCATGGGCTGCGGGGACAGGCTGATGCCGGTGAACCTGTGGATGACAGTGTTGATGAACGGACCGGGGCTCCAGTTTACAGTCTTTACGGGGAGAACCGCCGTCCCACAATGCAGATGCTCGAAGGGGTAGATGTTCTGATTTTTGATATGCAGGATGTAGGCGCCCGTTTCTACACCTATCCTGCTACTATGGGCCGGTCGATGATCTCTGCGACAGAAGCCGGAATCCCTTTTATTGTACTGGATCGCCCCAACCCGCTTGGCGGTAACCGAATTGAAGGTTTTATCCGTGAAGATGAGTTTACATCCGGTATCGGACTCTTTCCAACTCCGGTGACCCATGGAATGACGGTTGGCGAACTCGCCCTGATGATCAAAGGGGAGAAATGGATGGACGGACTGGAAGACCTGGAACTTCATATCATTGAAATGGAGGGATGGAACCGCGATATGCTTTGGAATGAGACCGGTCTGCCCTGGATACCGCCAAGCCCAAATATTCCTGATATAGAAACGGCTTGGATCTATCCCGGAACCTGCTTTTTTGAAGGCACAACAGCCAGTGAAGGCCGGGGTACCTATGAACCTTTTTTGAAAGTGGGTGCAC
Organism: Balneolaceae bacterium; assembly: GCA_007123785.1. Lineage (GTDB taxonomy): Bacteria > Bacteroidota > Rhodothermia > Balneolales > Balneolaceae > Rhodohalobacter. The sequence goes on along the minus strand of SLGL01000201.1, from coordinate 10,500 downwards.
TTCATGTTGACGGACAGAAAATTGCAGACCGGTTCAATGAAAGAGGACTCAGAGGGGTGCATGCATCCGGAACCGTGTTTACACCGAAGAGTATTCCGGGTATGTCGCGAGAACCCAAGCTGCTCGGCTCGGAGATTGAAGGCGTACTCCTTGAAGTGACCGATGCTGCAGATCTCTATCCTGTGGCTGCCGGGATTCATTTACTTGAACTTTTTTACCAGGCACTTCCCGATGCTGAAAGTCATGAGTTTTTTATTGAACGGGGCATGCAGGTACGTGCCGGCAATGAAATTGTACAGCAAATGATCGAAAACGGTATCGGGGCCGAAGCCATTACGGATTTATGGCAGGAGGATGTGGAACAATTTTTTCTACAGCGGGAGCCCTATTTAATCTATGAATGATACCAAGCTCACTGTTTTGAATTTTTCCTACTTATGTGATGTCAACGATCAATTGACAGTAAAACCCGCAATGTTTTTTCTTCAAAAAGCCTGCTGAATTCCATTCTTATTGCCATTTGTGACAAGGAAACATTACGGGTTTCTTGCGAAACTTCATTCTTGACACGACACTAAGCGTTTTTAAGATTTCTTTCCATATTTGCTGTTTTGGTGAAAAATAGAATCAACTGAATCCCGTAAGAAGAATTTTTCGTAAATATAGAGGTGTTAAAAGCAATCTTTAAACTCAAAACAGACATGATTACTTTTCGTTCTGTCACTATCGGCGACGTGTCTCTTTTACATCACTGGGACAAACAGCCTCATGTGATTGCCGCAAATCCGAATGACGACTGGGAGTGGGAAATGGAACTCCGGCGTTCGCCAAGCTGGCGGGAGATGCTGATTGCAGAACTGGATGGCCGGCCGCTTGGCTTTATCCAGATCATTGACCCGGCTTTGGAAAACACGCAATATTGGGGCGAAATCGGAACAGGTTATCGTGCTATCGATATCTGGATTGGCGAAACCGCCGACCTTGCAAAAGGATACGGTACCATAATGATGAAACAGGCCATTCATCTCTGTTTTTCCAATCCGGATGTAAAAGCGATTCTGGTTGATCCGCTGGCTTCAAATACGCGGTCGCATCGTTTTTATGAACGGCTTGGTTTTCGTTATGTTGAAAAACGCCGCTTTGGCAGTGATGACTGTTTTGTTTACAGACTTGACCGAAATCACTGAATTTTCGAGTTACTGATTTGTCAACGATAAACCCGATATGAGTCCCGGGAAGCTTTTCAAATATTACTGATTCCTGTAAACTTAAATTTCAAAAAAATGGCATCTAAAAAAATTGGTGTTTTAAAGCTTGTTGCAGTTCTTGTTGTGGGGTTTATCGCATTTATTTTTGCGGCCTCGTTCATTTTCAGCAACGAATTTTCAACAGAACGTTCCGTCGTAATCGATTTACCGAAAGAGGAAGTTTTCGACTATATTCGTTATCTCGAGAATCAGTACAACTACAGCGTTTGGGGGGCAAAGGATCCTGATATGTCCCGTGAATTTCGCGGAACAGACGGAACCGTTGGGTTTGTATCGGCATGGGAAGGAAATGAAGAAGTGGGCCGCGGTGAACAGGAAATTATTGGGATTGAGGAAGGAGGGAGGATCGATTACGAATTGCGGTTTTTTGAACCTTTTGAATCTACCTCTGATTCTTATATGATTACTGAATCAGAAGGGGATGAGCAGACACGAGTAACCTGGGGTATGGCGGGAACATTTCCCCGGCCGATGAACCTGATGATGCTTTTTATGGACCTGGAAGGCATGATCGGAAGTGATTATCAAACCGGTTTAAATAACCTGAAAGCGATCCTGGAAGAGTCCGGTGCTGAATAGAAATCGTAAAAAATTTCATTTTTCTATAATTATAGCAGAAATCACTCTCCTCGTAACGGTGCTCTGCCCTGTTACGCCAACCTTGCAGCTCTGCTACCAAGAATAATGAGTTGGCATATTTGGATGCAGCACTTTCTGTGTAATGTTCCGCAGCGGAACAAGAAAAATTGTTGATATCAATTCAGCAGTGCCAATTAGACATCGAAAACATAAACTTGTTAACCACCAATCAAACAGTATGAAAACAGCCACATAACAATTTCTCGAAAAGTTCAATAAAGCATTTGCCAGGAGCGATATCGATTTCATCCTTGATAACGTCACAAAAACAATCCGGTGGACGGTGGTGGGAGATCAAACCGTGGAAGGTAAAGAGGCATTTGAAAAAACTCTTAATGAGATGGCTCAGGAAACAAACCGCTCTTCCCGGAACTGCAACCTGTTTGAGTATTATTTTTTATATCGCCCATAAATAGGCTGACCGGGAAAAGTATCTGAGACTATTTTTCCGTTTTTTAAAATAAACTGGCCATTCACCAACACATATTCAATCCCCTCTGAAAACTCCAGGCCGCCTTCGAACGTAGCTCTGTCATTAATGGTATTGGGATCAAAAACGGTAATATCTGCATCGGCGCCCACCTGCATCCTTCCTTTGAACCGCATCATGGGTGCAATACCTTCCAGCCTTTTGGCTGGCAACAACGTCATTTTTTCAATGGCATCCATAAGGTCAATCACTTTTTCTTCCCTAACGTATTTGCCTAACACTCTTGAGAAAGTGCCCGCTGTTCTGGGATGTGCCATCTCTGCATACGGCATACCATCCGAGGCAATCATAACCCCTGGTGCAGCTATGCCCGCCTCAATCCATTCAGGTTTCATCATGTGAATGATGACTATACCCCCCTCATTGCGATATTTTTGGAATGTCTCTTTAGTGAGTCGTTCCCCGGTGGCAACCCATTGCAAATCATCATAACCTATACCCAATCTATCCTGCCATCCTTCGGTGAAAAGCGCACTCTGTATAGCAGTAGATGCAGCTGTGTAGGGATACAATTCCGTGGTTATATCAAATCCTCTGTTCTGTGCATCATTCACCATGTCCAGGCTCAATTGAATATTTTCCAGTGACATGCTATTGATATGAACAATATGGAGGGATGCGTTTGTAAGCACTGCGACTGCTATAGTTTCCTGTATTGAAATGATATCGGGTTTTCTTACATGGGAGAATACCGGTACATTGAGCTCACTGGCCAACCGAAATACCTGGTATAATTCGTTGGGATTTGATTCAGGCAGATATCCGACCGGAGCTCCAATACCGATACCGCCTTCATTTAAAGTGGCTTTAATATTATCAAGCGTTTTGTTCAGTTCTTCATCAGTGAGCGGGTCGTTTGCAGATGGGGCAATGGTATTCATCAGCAGCTCAAGTGAAGATTCTCCGCGGATACTTGCTTGATGAAGCTTGTTGACACTCTCTTCCTGCCCGGGTATGGACTTAAACCGCTCAAAGGGCCAATTTACACTGGCTCCGTAATTTATTAATGCCCTGGAATTTCGTGTAGCATACCACTCTTTCAGGTTTTCAATTCCCCACTCAAGTTCCAGTGCGGTTGTGACTCCATCATGCAATTGATATTCTTGTTCTTTGTTGGTTCTGCCATGGACATGCAAGTCAATAAAACCGGGAGCTACAACTAAACCTGATACATTAATCATTTCCTTCCCATTCAACTCTTCCGATGAAATCTGGGCAATGCGGTTATTGATGATACCCACATTTTTGATAGCGTCCAGTTTCGTTTCCGGATCCATCACATGGCCACCCATTAACACAACATCATATTCCATGTTTGATTGGCCAATGGCTGAATTGCAAAAACATAGTGCTGCAAGAAATAGAAATACTGAATAAAAAGATTTTGTGATCATGTAATTAGTTTTGAAGAAATTTTAGGGGCACTATAATTGACAGTAATAACGGCAAATAACCATATTATTCAAATTATTTATAACAGTCATAAAATAACCCGGCCCGGTTCCAAAAAAACAGTCCGACCCTGACCGCTCCTGCCGTGTGGACACACTTCTGTGGAGTTGCCGGCCTGCAAAAGCGGCCTCAAATTGTTATTGTAATCACTTATTCCTGATTAAAAACATCATATCCGCCAACCACCGGAAGAGTAAGGCTTGTGTCATCCAGGTCGATGGTTAACTCTGTACCCGGATGTGGCCAGAGCGTATATTCGCGGTCGCTTGAAAAGATCATCAGCCCGATTTGCTGCCCGGCCGGTATAATCTGATCATTTGGCTGCAAATCGAATGTTACGGTATAAAACTTTCCCGGCATCAAAGGTTCACTTTCCCAAATAGACTGGTGATTCTGTGGACTTGCCCAGCCTTTTGTAATGATATTGTCTGTGATTACAGTGTCGCTCCCTTTATTCCAGGGAAGTGATACCAGCCAGACCGACAGGTTGGCTGCCTCTTTACTGCTTGACAAGGTGACTGAAACATTCGGTACGCCGGAAATGTGAAGATCGTCGGTTAATTCCGGGGTAACGTAGATCAGCCTGTGGTTTGTCCATTCGGCCTGGGCCAGTACCGATCCCGAAAACGAGACATTATCGACCAGAGTTTCGGTGCCCTGGTCCGATACGGATGTAGTTGTCAGCCCCCCTCGTTCAGGAGCGCCGGGAGTCAGGTAAAAAGTGATCGGCTCTGCTTTCGGGTTTGGGTAGTCATCGTACGGTGTGGGGTTATCCCGCTCATCGCCTTCCCTTACAATCCACGCCCGTGGCTTCTCCCCGATGCCGTTTTCAACATCAAGCAGGTAGCGGGTAAACCACATGTTCATCATCCAGTGAGGAGGTTCGCCTCCATGCCCTCCCTGGTGGTAGTAAATCATAGCGGGCACTCCCCGTTCCCTGAGTGCATCATAAATCCTGTAGCTGTGTTCCGGCATCACGTTCCAGTCGTTGAAAGCGTGGGCCATCAAAACTGCCGCCTGCACTGGTTCAATATGGTTGAGATAATCCCGGCCGGCCCAAAAATCGTTATAATCTCCGGTGATGCGATCCATCCCTTCAGCCATCTCAGTATCGCGTACCGTCCGGTTGTTATATTCCCGTTTCGATTCATCCCCGCTGTGAATGAAATCGTAGAGTACATCTATATCCTCGCCGAGGTAGCCGCCCGGTGAGCGCACCAATCCGTGCGACCGGTAATAATGATAGTAGGATGTATTTGGTGCTATGGGAATGATCGCTTCAAGTCCCTCAACGCCTGTGGTTGCTGCAGCAAGCGGAAGAGTCCCGTTGTATGAGGTGCCGGTCATCCCGACAATGCCATTTGCCCAAAAAGCTTCCACCTCTTCGTCACCATCCGGGGTGGTATAACCCGGTGCGCGTCCGTTCAGCCAGTCGATAACCGCTTTTGGAGCAAGTGACTCATTTTCTCCGCCAACTGTAGGGGCACCCTGTGAAAGTCCCGTTCCGGGAGAAGCAGAATGAACTACAATAAAACCTCTTGGCACCCAGGTTCGAATCTGAGAATTTGAAATAATCGGGCGCTCCCCCGTTCGCTCTACCTCCGGGCCCATGTTGCGCTCCGGTGGTGTTTCCCCAAGTTCGTGCCTTACATCCCAGAAAAAATCGTACGGCGGACGGGCTGTGCCTGCATAATAAGGGCTTGTCTCATAGATCACCGGAAGCCTGAGGTCGCCGGATTCGGTTTGAGCCGGCCTGGTTACAGAAACGTGCATCCGGTCCGGTTTTCCGTCACCATCCGTATCAAATTCTGTCTCCACCCAGAGATCGTGCCGGATCCACTCATCGGGATTATTAAACTCAGGTATGATCTGGGCCTGGCCATCCTCGATTACATGTACAGAGCTCTGGACTTGATTTTCCTGGGACCTGGCATCTGTTACAACAAACAACATGAGCCAAACGGCGGCAATCAGGGGTAGAGAGCTTCGTAGTTTCTTTATCATTAAATTCTTTTTTGATTGAATGCCATAAAATATACCACAACTGAATTGCATTTAGGGTAAAATTTTTTGCAGAATAAATATCGATTCCCTTCTATTTTCTCGCAGATTTACGCAGATGGATGCGCTGAGTTCAGAATATAATCTGCGGGAAATCAACAGATGCCATTCGGGACTGTTAACCCTGTTAGATGGACATAGCTCTAACGGGATAAACATCTTACATTTTCCTAAATTACGTGAGTTCAATATAAATTCGTTTAATTTGATACCCGGGAAGTCTCCTCCTTACAACGGAAGGAGGGGAGGCTCATTTCTCAAATTCTTATATTGAACTCAGTTAAATTGCTTTGGTCATTTGTGATATTATTAACTAAAGAAAAAACATAACCCTGTTTTATGAACCCCGATCCCGAGGAAATTCATCACCGTTTTATTGAGATTGCCGTCGGGTTAAGCACGAACCTGGTTCAGGCGTTTCAAAGAACCGGGCCTGTTCAATTTCAGCCGGATGATTCCCTGTCCCTGGCGCATCGCCTCTGCCGGTCGGTGGCAGGCCAACAGCTCTCCGTTATCGCCGCCCGAACGATCTGGCAGCGTGTACTTGAGGCGGCCAATGGTAAAGATTTAGCTGAATTCTTTATCGAAGAAAACGCGGAAGTCATGCGGAACTGCGGCCTTTCAAATGCCAAGGTTCGTGCAATGTGCGGTATAGCAGAAGAAGCCCGGGCCGGTAATATGGAAGCGGATGATCTCAGAATTCTGAGCCACAAGGAACGTTCCAAAGAGCTGACCCGGCTTTGGGGAGTGGGTCAATGGACGGCAGACATGATCTCAATCTTCTACTTCGGTGATGAAGATGTGTGGCCCGATGGCGACCTTGCTGTCCGGAAAACACTGGAGCATCTCACAAGCCGCCGCCGTAAAACCGAACACACGGCCGAACGGTTTGCGCCACACCGCTCACGGCTTGCACTCTATATGTGGGAGTATAAAAATGCGGCACCGGATTTATCCTGAGCGATTTAATGCTGGACAAAAGTCCCCTCTTGCCTGTCCCGAGTGCTACGGGAAGATGGGGTTCCCGAAATTCAGATCCTGCTCTTCCTGACCCAGCCCAAACCCATGACTTTAACCATGTAATACAGATATTTGAATTTATTGCAGCACAACGCTTTCAGGTGTTATAGAAGTTTGTTGTTCATCCCGAGGCCTCAAGGATTTTTCAGAGGTCGTTTACTTTAGTGCAGATTACTATTCAGTGGAAACCATATTCAAATTCATCTTATCATTGACGTAGAATGTACCGTCAGGCATAACCGATTTTGTCACTCCGGATTGAGTATGTGTTTAGCGGTCTGTTGCGGGGAGATGTCTCGACTCCGTTTGGTTCACTCCGTTCCGATGCTTTTTGTCGGATCGTAGTCGAGACATCTCCCGACCATGAAACAAGCTTCTGTGACCTTCTGAACAACAAATAAATTTGAATGACTCAACTAAATTGCACCTGAAAAGGCCGGATAAACCATCATCAAAAAGTCAAACTATAATAAAATAATTATATGGGTAATGTCAGAGGGGCAGGGAGATGGGGCCTAATGGGCATGGATTCTAATTAACCCCAATCATACAAATGTCTCAGGCTTATCCGGATCTTTGAACTGCAGGGCGTAGAGGTGATTATATAAACCGCCGTTTTCCATCAGCTCGTAGTGAGTTCCGGTTTCGGTTATTCTGCCGTTATCCATCACAAGAATGCGGTCGGCGTGCTGTACAGTGGATAGCCGGTGGGCAATCACAAAGGTGGTGCGGTTTTGCATGAGGCGGTAGAGAGCTTCCTGCACCTGCGCCTCCGATTCGGAATCGAGTGAGGAGGTAGCTTCATCCAGCAGCAGGATCGCCGGATTTTTTAAAATGGCCCGGGCAATGGCAAGCCGCTGGCGCTGTCCTCCGCTCAGTTTCACTCCCTTCTCCCCGATCATCGAGTCGTAGCCGTTTTCCGTTTCCAGAATAAAATCGTGGGCATTGGCGTCTTTGGCCGCCCGGATGATCTCCTCATCCGTGGCATCCAGATTACCGTAACGGATGTTCTCCCGGATGGATGTGCCGAACAGATGAACCTCCTGCGGAACCACCGAAATCTGTTCACGAAGAGATTTAACCGTCAGTTCCCTTATATCCTGCCCATCTGCCTCGATCACTCCCTCCTGCGGATCGTAAAACCGGGGAATCAAATTGAGAAGTGTGGTTTTGCCCGCCCCGCTCGGCCCAACCAGCGCCACTGTTTCACCGGCATCCGCATCAAATGAAATTCCCTTGAGCACCGTCCGGCCATCGTCATAGCTGAACCAGACGTTGTCAACCTTGAGCCGTCCTTCCAGCCTGGATACATGCCGGGCACCGGGCAAGTCGGAGATTTCCGGCACCTCATCCAGCAACTCGAAAATTCGTTCTGAAGCCCCGGCCGCTGTATTTACGGCAGCATAGAGCCGCGACGTCTGGCTGATGGAACGGGAGATATTGAGTGCATAGATGATGAAAGCCACCAGATCGCCAGCAGTGAGACGGCCCGCAAGCACTTCCTGCCCGCCATACCAGAAGATAATGACCAGTGTGCTCATAAACAGAATACCCACGCCGGACCAGAAGAGCTGCGTTAAAACCATCTTTCTCCGTGCGGTTCCGAACAGTTTCTCCACTGCATCCTGGTAGCGGGCTACTTCGTAATCCTCTCGTACGAATGCCTTCACGAGGCGGACCGCTCCGAGGGCATCTTCCGCAACGGCAGTGGAGTCTGCCAGTTCATCCTGTATCCCTTTGGAGAGAAGCCTGATTTTTTGGCCGAAATATCTTGTTGCAAGGGTGATGAATGGTACCGTGACGAAGATCACCAGGCTGAGGCGCCAGTTCAGCATCACCATCAAACCAACAGAGCCGATTAATGAAAAGGTGATGGTAAAGAGCTGCGGAAGGGAGTCGGTAAGTGCTGTGCGGATGGAGCCGACATCATTGGTGAGGCGCGAGGTGATTTCGCCCAGCCGCCGTTCGGCGTAGAAGCGGAAGCCCAGCCGGTGCAGGTGTTCGTACACCTTTTTTCTGAGGTCAGTGACCGCCCTTTCTCCAACCCACTCCAGGTGATAGTTGCCCAAAAATGAGAAAAGTGCCTGCAGAACAAACAGAATGAGCAGAGCCACGGCCAGCAGGTTGAGCAGCTCGCGGTTGCCCTCTTCAAAAACAGCATCGAGAAGTTCCCTGAGCCCGAGGGGAACGGTTAGCCAGATGGCTGATGCAATCAATACAGCAGCCACTGCAAGGTAGAACCGCAGCCGGTACGGTTTGCTCAGCGTAAAAATATCCCTGAGGGTTTTCCAGAGAGATTTTACACTTCTCTGTTCGTCATTTTTCGGGTCCATATCACAGATTTATCGGATGAAACAGCATGCAGACAAAATTAGTGCCATTTTATCCTAAAAAAACAGCACATTCCTTTTGATTGTGTAATGAGTGTAGGGTAATAATATGGTAAGTTGCCAGCTATTAAATGACAAAAATCCGGTGATCTATGTAAGACCTGCTACTACAAAATAAACCAAATAATTAAGAGAGAGTGAGAGAGACATTGATGGGTGAGAAAAAAAAGGGTTCAAAGAGAAGAACAAATTATAACTTAACGGAACCTCTGCCAGATGTAGGAAGCAGTTTTGAGAGAGATTTAGAAATACTTCAATTATTTGTTAATGCAAGTAATTTTGGGCGGGATTTTGTTGGCCGTGATGAAGTAGCCTCCCTTTCTGAATTAAATAAACACATCATTGGCGGTGTTTTAACTTTTTTCAATAAAATAGGTTTTGCGGAAAAAGACGGTTTTAAATATAAACCTAACCAGGAGCTCATTAACTTTGAAAATAAACTGAAATGTGAAACAAGAGAAAAAGCTTTTCAAAGCTTAAAACCTCTGATATTAAAAACCTGGTTTGGGGAAGAAACACAAAAAATCTTTCGGGCAAAAAAAGACTCTCTTACAGAAAAAGAACTATTTAATTTGATAGGTAATGCTATTGAAGCTGATCCGGAATACCATAAAAATGCAATCAATCATCTGATTGAATATTTAAAGCATTTAGATATCATTGTACCCATTGCAGCAGAAAATAGTGAAGGAAAGTACAAATTGAGTACGCACATAAAAATTCATCCGGAAGGTCAAAATTCAATCGAAAACTATAGTGATCACACTTCACCGGGCGAGAAGGAGGGCAGAACATCTAAAGATCCCCCGAAAAACAGTACAAAAAGCATGGGCCCTGTAAAGTCGATGATACCTGAAGTCAGGTTCATAGTTAATATACATGTAAACTATGATGGTGATTCAGATATATCTAAAGTGAAAGATCTTTTTAAACTTATAAACGAAAACAGCTGATTTGTCTATCCCGTTATGGGTGAATGGGTGAATGGGTGAACGATAAGCAAACCGTTCTTTATGTTACTCACCCGACACTTTCTTTTCTTCCTGATCAGGCTCAACATATTCGCCTTTTACAATCGATTCAACAACAGCGCCGGTTACTTCCTCATTCTCAATTAGCAGATCCGCCAGCTTATCAAAGGCTTCCCTGTACTCTTTTAATGTTCTTATCGCTCGATCAT
>SLGL01000376.1 GCA_007123785.1 Balneolaceae bacterium | reverse complement strand
TTACAATAAAACAGTACAAGATAGCTGATCTCACTTCAAAGATAAACAGTCAGATTTCGAATCCTGTAAAACTTTCTGTATTCGGGAGCATGAATGCGGACAGGTATACCAGACGTAATAAAAACCATGATTGTTATGGTGAAATATCAAACGAAAAAAGGATGGATTCGTTATCGTACAGTTCAAACAGTGAAATGGAGAGAAAATCGACCCATAAAGTCGATTAATGCCCGTGTTTTGCAAAGTCTCCTTAAAGAATCCTACCAAAAAAATGGTGGTCACTTCTTACAGTCAGCCGCTTTATATGTAGGTTTCTTTTCAGTATCATTTCATTATGATTACCGAAGACAAAAAAGAGGAAATTCGCGCTGCTGCTGATATTGTGGAAGTAGTGGGGGATTATGTAAAACTCAAAAAATCGGGCAGTGGATTTACCGGTCTTTGTCCCTTTCATAATGAAAAAACACCCTCTTTTCATGTTACACCCCGCCTGAATATTTACAAATGTTTTGGATGTGGTGAAAGTGGTGATGTTTTCAACTTTGTGATGGAAATGGAAGGGATCAGCTTTCCTGAATCGCTCAAAACCCTTGCCGAACGGTATGGAATTGACATTCCGGACGAACATGTGAAAGGAGAGGATGAACGAACTCACAAGAGAGAAGGAATTTTTCACGCCCTGAAGTTTGCCGGCCTTTTTTTTCACCGTCAGCTGCATGAATCTGAAGATGCTAAATCTGCCCGTAATTATTTGGAAAAACGCGGATACAATAAAAAACTGTGGCGCACATTCGGGCTTGGATATGCATCATCCAAATCGACACTTCTGAGGGAAGCAGAAAAAGAAGGAATTGAGAAAGAGTACCTTGTCGAGGCAGATCTGATCAAGCCGAGCAGCCGAAATGATGGTTTTTACGATACTTTCCGCGACCGGCTGATGTTTCCCATTTTTAATCCGTCGGGTAAAGTAATCGCTTTTGCCGGGCGTATTCTGAATGAAAGCAAAAAAACAGCCAAATATATCAACTCGGCACAGACGCCCGTGTATAACAAAAGTGAAGTGGTATATGGGGTAAATTTTGCCAAAAATGAGATCCGCAAAGAAGAAGAGGTCATTCTGGTAGAAGGCTATACGGATGTGATCACCATGAATCAGTACGACATTAAAAATGTAGTGGCCTCGAGCGGTACGTCACTTACATCTGGACAGATCAACATTTTGCAGCGCTATGGCAAGCGTATTGTCATGATTTATGATGCTGATGCAGCCGGTCAAAACGCAATGGAGCGCGGAATGAACATCGCACTGGAAGAGGGGATGGATGTGCAGCTGATGGAACTCCCCGAGGGTGAAGACCCCGACTCATTCGTGAAGCAGTTTGGCAAAGATTCATTTCTTGAATTCAAAAAAAAGAACTCTGAAGATTTTGTGACATTTACAATTCACAAAGCTGAAAAATCAGGGAAAATGGAATCTCCTGCAGACCGCTCAGCAACTATCAAACAGATTCTGGAGAGTATTGCCCGGATTCCGGTTGAACTGGACCGGCAGTTTTATGTGCAGCATCTTCATCAAAAAACGCAGATGTACCGGAAAGGATCAGACCGGGAGCTGTTCCAGCAGCTTGATGTGATATTAAGTGAACGCAGAAGGCAGGAGCGATTTAGCCGCCGGAGAGAGGAGAGATCTCAGCAAACGAACAAAGCCATACCGGATCAACCTGGTTCTCAAGAGGTCCGAAGCGCTCTATTTCAAAGGAAGGAAATTTCAAAGCAGAAACGGCCACACTATGAAATGGAGATCATCCGTCTGCTGCTTCAATTCGGTGAAAAAATGCAAAAATTTATCGGGCATAATATCGGAGAAGAACACTTTGAAGATGATGAGATACGTGAATTTTATAAAGATATTATTCAGCGGCATATAAAGGGTGATGAGATTAGTGTGGAACACTACATGAACCGCGAAAAACCGTACCCGTCACTGTTAGGTGATATTCTGCTGGAACGTTATTCTGTAAGCGAGGGGCTGGCCAAACGAACAGGAGGCGAATTCCGTCGCGACAGAAACCCGATTTTAACAGCAAAATCTACCATGAAACCACTTCGATTGAATTACTGCGAGCGAAAACGGAAGGAAATCTCGGAAGAATTAAAAACTGCCAGCCAGGAGAAAAAAGAGAAGCTGGTTCAAATGATGAGTAAGCTTCAGAAAGAGATTTCGCGCATTCAGAAAATATCGGCTGATGATCTGTTTGAAATTCCCGATTATCTGAAAGGAGATTCGAATATAGGAGTTAAAACATTTGAGTATAAAATGAAGGGAGAGAGATAATCAAGAAAAGGCTACTCACTTTCACTCTGCTCATCCGAAAATTTTCGTGCCAGTTGTATCGCTTCCAGGATAATCCAGATCGCAAAACCGAGAATGATGGATCCGAAGACAAAGAGAAGCAGATTCCCGTCCGTTTCACCCATACCCGACCAATCAAACAGCAGTTGTTCGCTCATTGCCCATATAGTCATAAACAGCAGAAAAATGAGTGGCACCAATGTATAGACAATACTTCTTCCTTTTCGTTTCAGCCAGATGGTAAGAATGAGCAGACTGATTGCAGCTAAAAGCTGATTTGAAGTTCCAAAAAGCGGCCAGAGCAAATAACCGCCCGAACCAAGTCCTCTTGGGCCTTCGGGTATGAGAACCAGGGCGGCACTGGCACCCACGGCAATAAAAGTGGAAACATGAAGTCTTGTGAGCGGCTGAATATTGTATGTCTGCCCAAGTTCATTGATGATGTAACGCATCAATCGGACAGATGTATCGAGAGTGGTGGCTGCAAAACTGATGACGATAACGGCAATTATGGTTTGGGCAGCTTCAAGGGGAATCAACAGTCCGGTGGCAAGTTGTGCGGCTCCTTCCACAAAAACGTTGAGTCCGGTGGCTCCGGCTTCTTCGAAAGAGTGGTAGTGTGCAAGAAACTCACCGGTCGTATTAAAGTAGGTAACCACCGCCACAATCGTGATCAGTGCAAGTGCACCTTCACCCACCGCTCCTAAATATCCGATAAAGCGGGCGTCGGTCTCTTTATCGAGTTGCTTGGCAGTCGTTCCCGAGGAGACCAACCCGTGAAAACCAGAAATAGCTCCGCAAGCAATGGTGATGAAAAGCAATGGAAACCAGCTTACATCATCAGCGGCCTGGTTGGTGGGAGGGGCTGAAATATCCGGATTGGTGATAAACAAACCGAGGTATAAAATAAATAAACCCAGCAGCAGCTGGTATGAATTAATAAGGTCTCGTGGCTGAAGAAGCGTCCACACAGGCAGGGTAGATGCGATATAAACGTAGATCATCAAAATCATGATCCAAACGAAAAATGACATCTCCACACCACTCAAGCCAAAAAGAACCGTGCTTTCTTCACCTCCGAAGTAGCGAACCAGATCTATCTGCAGGGCAGGTACATAACTGGCAATGATAGCAGTAAAATACATCACCACCAAGACAATGATAGCGGGAATGATCATACTGCCTGTTCCTCTGTAGGTACGATAGCCAATCCAGACGGCAAGCGGTATCTGAATAAATATAGAGAGAACACTTGCCGGAAAACTGATGAAGAGATTTGAGATGACCCATGCAAAAACGGCATTTACCATCAGTACAAGAATCAGTATGATAAAAAGAAACAATATTTTGGCACGTTTACCAATCATTTTGTCGGCAATGGTTCCGATTGACTGGCTCTTATTTCGCACAGAAAGAACCAATACACCGAAATCATGAACCCCGGCTGCAAATATGGTTCCTAAAACCACCCACATCATAGCTGGCATCCATCCCCAATATACAGCAATGGCCGGACCCACAATAGGTGCTGCACCAGCTATAGAAGTAAAGTGATGGCCCCACAAGACATATTTATTTGCAGGCACATAATCCACACCATCTTTGAGGCGATGGGCAGGTGTTATGTAATTCGGATCGAGCCGGTAGATTTTCTCAGCCAGAAACTTCGAGTAATAGCGGTATCCGATAAAAAATAATACAAGCGAAAAAGCGGCAACCAAACTGCCAGACACGGGCAATCCTCCATTATTTATTATTGGCCGTTTGGGATATAAAAATTTTTGAGTGTGAAATCAACTGAAAGTTGAAAACGGTTAATAATATCCCGATGAGTTTTATAGCGGGTGTATTGCTTATCATATTGAAAGTATCCTAACAATTATTTTTGTTTTCATTATTATATTATTTCAATTTGTTATGTAAAATATTTTTATTCGTTTTTGATATAAATTTTAATTTGAGTTACAGATTAATGGTCCTGTTGAGTGTTTTTATTTTTATTAATTTAGGTTGCGAAGGGCCAGAAGGTCCACAGGGCCCTGCCGGACCACAAGGTGAACAGGGGGCATCAGGGCCACAGGGGCCTGCAGGTGAGGATGGAAATGCAAATGTAACACTTCATATATTTGGTGGACATGATTTTACTGAAGAGTCATACGTTGATCTCTGTTTAGGGGAAAATATTAGTGCCGATGAGGCTATGAACAGTTCCTGGCATGTATACCTTGGATTTGATAGCGAGGATGATTTATTTGGTATGCTTTATTTCCATATTCCGGGTTTTACTTTTTCGGGTAATTCAGAATATGCTGTAGTACACGGTTACGATCATAATTCGTTAATTTGTTCAGCGCCGCAACCGGTTGTAGAGATAGAGCTGGACAGCGGTCCCGGTGAGCCTTATGATCAGATTTATGTATTCCAGATTGAAGCTTCAAATGTATTGGAGCATTCCAAAATGCCTGCTGATATGATTTCTAATGATTTAGATTTCACAAATTATAAAAGTGTGTATAACAATTTTGAAGACAGGATGCGTGTAATTCAACACTAAACTACAATTAAATTGAGCGTGGTATTACAGAAACCTGGCCGAAAGGAGTATATGGCCGGGTTTCTATTTTAAACTAAATAAATTTGTCAAGAAGTTTACCTCTGTTGTCAAATTTCAGGATTCATTTCCAATAACCTGAACGACTACATGGCGTTTGCGCGGACGATTATCGTGATCGAGAATGATAATTTGTTGCCATGTGCCAAGTATACACTTTCCATCGCGAAGCGGTACCGTAATACCGGGCCCCATAAATGTGGAACGAATATGAGAAAATCCGTTATCATCACCCCATGTTTCTGAATGGTGTGAACGCATATTTCGGGATGCAAACTCTTCGAGCTTTTCTTTAATGTCCTGAACGAGAGCCGGTTCAAACTCCATTGTAGATACCGATGCGGTTGAACCCACGGTAAAAACATGGCAAAATCCTTCTTGGATGCCGCTCTTTTTTACGATGGAGTTTACTTTTTCGGTCACATCGTGTATATCAGAGAAGCCCTTGGTTTTCAGGTAGATATCTTTTGTATGAATCTTCATATCTGTATTATTTGGTTTAAAGTTCAGTGAGTTTAATTCAAGGTAAGTTATTGTTTAAAAAGACTCATGCATTTAGCCCGAAAAACTGACTCAGATATTTTACTCAACAAAACGAAGCTTTTACGACTTTGGAAAAGTATCTGATTACCTTGAAAATTTCATTAGAGATGAAACGCAGCTGAATGATAAATTCCACATTGTTGTCTTCGTAGCATCATACAGGCTGATTTTGGCGCCGTCCATGATAATGCAGGCTAAGGCATTTAAATTCATAATGATTCTGAACATAATTTTTTCAATCATTTTTGTTGCATTTCATTTTCCGAACCGATAGTTTCTCAATGCATGAAATTAACAATGATACATACCAATTGGTGGTGGCCCGGCCGAACATATCAGGCAGTGGAATCACTATAAGTTATTCGTATCATCAAAGAAATTTTTTAACCCACTGCAGTTTTCTGGAGTGGGTTTTTTTATTTTAGGAACCATGAATTTTGAAACTTTTTCGAAACTGGCGGATCAGTATTCTGCAATTCCTGTATCACGAAGAATGCTTGCTGATGTGTTGACACCCGTTTCTCTGTTTTTATCGATCCGTGAAGAAGCACAATATCCATTTTTGCTTGAATCGGTGGAGGGAGGAGAGCACCTTGCTCGTTACTCCTTTCTTGGATGCAATCCCTATCGAGTATTAAGGTTTGATGGTGATACAGTGACGTTAACAGATCAAAATGGTGCTGTTGAAGTATTAGATGATAGTTATTTCGATGCCCTAAACCGGCTGACAACCGAACATTCTGAACCAAAATTACCTGATTTACCACGGCTAACTGGTGGCGCTGTTGGTTTCTCTTCTTACGATACGGTCCGCGAAGTTGAAATTCTGCCAGATGTTCCGGAAGCTGATCTTGACATACCGGAAGCGATCTGGTCGTTTTATGATGAAGTGTATGCTTTCGATCACGTTAAGCAGCAGATCGTATTGATGAAAACGGTATTTATTGATAAACAGACCGATCTCCGCAAAGCGTATGACGCAGCGCAGAAATCCCTCAGCAGGATGGAGGAGCAGGCTGTTCGCAAAGTTTCCCTCGGTGGAAGTTTTCAGCTCGATTCATCCAAACTTTCCAGCAATGTGGAAGAGAACCGGTTTCATTCCATGGTGAAAAAAGCAAAAGAATATATTTACGAGGGTGATATTTTCCAGGTAGTTCTTTCCCAGCGGTTTGAAGTTCCGTTTGAGGGCGATAGTTTTACGCTTTATCGTGCACTCAGGATGGTGAATCCCTCACCCTACCTGTTTTTTCTCGATTTTGAAGATTTTTCAATGGTCGGATCATCTCCTGAAGTACTGGTACGTGTCACCGATACAGAGGCACGCTTGTTGCCGATTGCCGGTACTCGGCCCCGCGGAAAAAACCATGAAGAAGACCTCGCATTTGAAGAAGACCTTAAACGCGATCCCAAGGAAATTGCTGAACATATCATGCTGGTGGATCTGGGCAGAAATGATCTTTCCCGGGTTTGCAAATCAGGAACCGTACATCTTGAAAGAAATCAGTCTATTGAACGGTTTTCCCATGTGATGCATATCGTCTCTGATGTGGTTGGAGAAATTGCCAGCGACAAAACATCTGTGGATGCACTGATGCAGTGTTTCCCGGCCGGAACGGTAAGTGGCGCTCCCAAAATTCGTGCCATGGAAATTATCGATGAACTGGAACCAACCAAACGAGGCCCTTACGCCGGAGCAGTAGGATACTTCGATTTTTCAGGAAATATGGACACCTGTATTGTGATTCGCACCATGCTGGTAACTGATAACTCCGTGTATATCCAGGCCGGTGCCGGAATTGTTGCCGACAGCGACCCCGAAAAAGAATTTGAAGAAACAAAAAACAAAGCCGGTGCCCTTGTAGAAGCATTGAGCGTGGCTTTAGAAATCACTAATTAACAGATAACAGTATTTGAGTATCAAGTATCGAGAATCTCAATACTCAATACTTGATACTCAATACTCGATACTTACTACTCAAAAATGACAAAAACAAAAACCATCCTCTCCGGAATTCAACCATCAGGAAAACTGCATATCGGAAAT
Source organism: Balneolaceae bacterium (assembly GCA_007123785.1). GTDB lineage: Bacteria > Bacteroidota > Rhodothermia > Balneolales > Balneolaceae > Rhodohalobacter. The sequence continues at coordinate 6,217 of SLGL01000376.1, read as the reverse complement.
TATTTCGGTGCGATGCGTCAACACATCCGAATGCAGCAGGAGGGAGATGCTTTCTATTTTCTTGCGAATTATCATTCTCTTACTTCAGTAAATGACGGTGAATTACTCAACCAATATACCATGGATGTGGTTCTGGATTACCTTGCCCTTGGCCTCGATCCCGGGAAGTGCACTTTTTTTGCACAGAGCGATGTACCCCAAACCACCGAACTTGCATGGATTTTGGGCTGCCTGACCCCGGTTTCACTGATGGAAAAAGGTGTGGCATATAAAGATAAGGTTGCGAATGGATTGAACCCAAACATCGGACTTTTTACCTACCCGATTCTTCAGGCAGCCGATATTTTGATCTATCATTCCGATCTGGTTCCGGTGGGAGAGGATCAGAAACAGAACATCGAAATTGCACGGGATCTTGCCGGAAAGTTAAACCGATCCTACGACAGTGAACTTCTCGTTATACCCGAAGATTACATCCTGAAAAGTGTGGCCACTGTGCCCGGTATCGACGGACGAAAAATGAGCAAATCCTATGGAAATACAATTGATATCTTTGATGAAGGAAAATCACTTAAGAAAAGGGTGATGTCGATCCAGACCGATTCTACACTTCTCGAAGATCCCAAAGATCCGGATTCTTGCAATGTCTTTGCTCTTATTAAACTTTTTGCTGAAGATGATAAGATCAATGAAATTGCCGGGAAATACCGGGCTGGTGGTTTTGGCTACGGCCATGCAAAGAAGGAACTGCTGGGTTTGATAAACGATTATTTTGCTGAAGCCCGTGAACGACGCAAGAAGCTCGAAAAAGATATGGATTATGTGCACGACGTATTGCAGGAAGGCGGCAAAAAAGCCCGCGAACGTGCGGAAACCGTAATGGAACCGATACGTGAAACAACTGGATTATTTCGGAGTTTTAGATACGAGTAGTGAGTATCGAGTATCGAGATTCTACTCGATACTCAATACTGTAATCCATAATTCATTAATCAACTTTTTTAATAAACGTATAAAGCATTTTTTGAATTTCAATGAGCGATTGATTGAGTTCTTTATAATTATGCATGGTTATTATATTTATTTGGAAAATGGATTCTGTTTATATGAACCGATTTTTCCAAAATCCTTACAAAAAAATCTCTCTACTCACTACTTGATACTCGATACTCAATGATTTTAATCATCGACAACTACGACTCATTCACCTACAACCTGGTACACATTGTGGGCTCGGAAACCGACGACTATAAAGTTGTAAGGAACGATGCTATCACTGTGGATGAAATCCGGGTATTAAATCCTGACAGAATCTTGATTTCACCTGGCCCGGGCCGCCCGGAGAATGCAGGTATTACTGAGAAACTCATTGAAGAGTTAGGAAAAGAGATTCCGATTTTGGGAGTCTGTCTCGGCCATCAGGCAATTGGACAGGTTTTTGGGGCTAAAGTGGTTCATGCCCCAAGCCTGATGCATGGGAAAACATCAAACATTTACCACGACGGGAAATCTGTTTTTTTGGATGTGGAAGATGGTTTCATTGCCACACGTTACCACTCGCTGGCTCTTCAGCCCGATACAGTTCCTGATGAACTTGAAGTGAGTGCCCGCACCAATGAGGGGGTGATTATGGGAATTCGTCATAAAAAGTATCCGATTGAAGGAATTCAGTTTCACCCCGAAAGTATTTTAACAGTAGAAGGACCCAAAATTGTAAAAAACTGGATGAAGAATGAAAAATTCGTTTGATGAAGCATAACAATTTCGTCTGCCGACTGAGGCCCAAATAGAATTTGGCGCAGTTAATGTTCAAGTCGTCTGCCGAATCGTTTATTAAAGGTATTAAATTCGACAGCCGCCTGGTTTGGTATCAAATTGTTAGTTTGATATTTAGAAAAGTCGGCAGTCGATGGAAATGAAGAATAAATTTAACAAAACTCTAAAACAAAGTGTCAAAATTATTTACAGGAATATTAGAGATTATTTCGAGGCAACAAAATCTATCTGCTGATGAAGCTTCATTTGCCATGCAGAAAATTCTTACCGGTGAAGTTTCAAATGAAGAAGTCGCCGCTTTTTTAATCGGTATGCGGATGAAAGGTGAGACCATTACCGAACTCACGACGTTTGTGAAAGAGATGAAACAGGTGGCTGTGAAAGTTGAAGTAGACACCAAACATGCCGTAGATCTCTGTGGAACCGGCGGGGATAAATCGGGCACATTCAATATCTCAACCGCTGCGATGTTTGTGGTGGCTGGTGCTGGTGTCCCTGTCTTGAAGCACGGCAACCGGAGTGTATCGAGTAAAAGCGGAAGTTATGATGTTTTGGAAAGCCTTGGGGCAGTGCCCAATCTTCAAAAAGAGCAGGTTGAGCAAATCTTCAATGAAACCCAAATGGCTTTTATGTTTGCCCCCAATTTTCATCCGGCAATGAGATTTGTGATGCCCGCACGGCGTGCACTCAAAATGAGAACCTTTTTCAACATGTTGGGCCCGCTACTGAATCCCGCCGATGTCAAATGCCAGGTGGTGGGTGCATTTAGTAAAGATGCTGCTTCTGCAATGATCCAGATACTTGGCAATCTTCAAACAGAAAGTGCATTTACGGTGAGTGCCCACGATGGCCTTGATGAAGTAAGTCTGACCTCACAAAGTGAAATATTTGAACTGAAAACCAATCTTTCAGGCAATTCAATCACTTTTGACCCGGATTCGCTGGGTTACAGAAAGGTGAATTCGGAAGAACTGAAAGGTGGAGATGCAGATCACAATGCTGAAATTATTCGAAACATCGTGGAGGGTAAAGCCACTGCTGCACAAAAAAATATCACGGAACTAAACGCTGCATTTGCCATCCGTGCATCCAATATCACGGATAGCCTTGTAACGGCTAAAGAGATGGCAGAAGATAGCTTAAACTCTGGTCAGGCGCGAAAAAAGCTGGATCTGTTTATCTCGGAATCACAAAAAATAGCCGGATCAAAATAATGGCTGATATTTTAGAAAAGATTTCAGATCAAACCAAAGAAGACCTCGCCAAACGAAAGAGAGAGGTTTCTCTGCGCGAACTGGAATCCATGCCGGGATACGAAAAAGTGCGAATCAGTTTTGGTGACGCCTTGAAAAAAGACAGATCGGTTTCCATCATTGCTGAAATCAAAAAAGCATCGCCATCAAAAGGGATTATTCGTAAAGATTTTGACCCGCTGAAGATTGCAGAACAATACATCGAAAATGGCGCTTCGGCTATCTCGGTTTTAACGGATGAACCTTTTTTTAAAGGATCATTAAGTTATCTCGAAAAAGTATCATCAATCAGTCCTATTCCACTGTTGCGCAAAGATTTTATAGTTGACCCATACCAGATTAAAGAAGCAAAGTCTTTTGGTGCAGATGCCGTTCTTTTGATCGTAACGATGTATGAAGGAAGCCAGATTTTCGAACTGCTGGCTGCTGCTAAAGAGTTTGGCCTTGATGTGCTGGTCGAATGTTATTATGAGGAAGAACTGACCGGACTGAACTGGGATGAGATTGAGATTGTTGGAGTGAATAATCGGAATTTATCTACTTTCGAAGTTGATTTACATCGCGGGGTAGAAATTTTGAGCCAGGCACCTGAAAAAGTAATAAAAGTATCGGAAAGCGGTCTCCATAAACCCGCTGATCTGAACGTTTTGTTCGAAAGCGGTATTCATTCAGCATTAATTGGTGAGCATTTTATGCGCCAGCCGGATATTGGAAATGCACTGAAAGAATTTATTGACGAGTTTGAAAGTATAAAAACAGCGAATACCGAATAATGAACAGGGATAAACATATGATTAAATATCAAATAACAGATGTTTGCTGAACCAGAAAAACGAACAAAAGTAAAAATTTGTGGCCTGACAACGCTGGAAGATGCCCGTTTTGCATCCGGGGCACTGGCCGATTTTTTGGGATTTATCTTCTACAATGGCAGTCCCCGTTATATTGAGCCTGCCAAGGCTGGCGCTATTATCAACTGGATTGAAGGGCCTGACAAAGTTGGTGTTTTTGTAAACCAGCCACTGGATGATGTGAATACTATCGCTAAGCAGACGGGAATCGATTTGGTTCAGCTTCACGGAAATGAATCTCCCGAATATTGTGAGTTGGTAGACCTTCCGGTAATAAAAGCCTTTCATGTTTCGAATGATACAACCAGTGATGATCTGCATTCGAATATTATCCGTTATGAAACTGTAGCGGACTATTTCTTATTCGACACTAAAATTGATGACGCATGGGGCGGAACCGGCCAGATATTTGATTGGAATATTTTGAATGATGTGGTGGATAAAAAACCATTTTTTCTATCCGGCGGTTTGAATGTCGAAAATATTGTAATGGCAGTGAAAACCGTTCAACCAACAGTAGTTGATCTTTCCAGCGGGCTCGAAGAGTCACCCGGCCTGAAAGATTTTGACAAGATTGAGCGTTTTTTTGATGAAATGCGTGATATCTGGGAAAAACAGGAAATGGATTAGTTATTTGTTATGGAAAATCGAATAGAACAAAAGCAGACGGTTCACCTTTCAACGCTGAAAAAAAATTGACTATCAAATAATAATTATACCAATTTCCAGTAACTAATATGAAATATACAGCACCAACCAAACAAGGATACTTCGGCAAGTACGGCGGCAAATTTGTACCCGAAATTTTGATACCGGCACTGGAAGAACTGGAAGCCGCTTATGAAGAATCACTCAATGATCCGGTTTTTCAGAAAGAATATCACGATTTGCTGAAAGAGTATGTGGGCAGGCCGACCAAACTGACTTATGCCGACCGGCTCACAGACCACTACGGAAAAGCCAAAATTTACCTGAAACGGGAAGATCTCTGCCACACAGGAGCTCATAAAATCAACAATGCGATTGGTCAGCTTTTGCTGGCACGGAATATGGGCAAAACCCGTATCATTGCAGAAACCGGGGCGGGGCAGCACGGCGTAGCCACAGCCACAGCTTGTGCAAAGTTTGGTTTCGACTGCGTGATCTACATGGGTGCTGAAGATATGGAAAGACAGAAGTTGAATGTGGACCGGATGCGGTTGCTGGGCGCAGAGGTGCGATCGGTGGAGAGTGGTTCACAAACTCTGAAAGATGCTACAAATGAAGCCATTCGGGATTGGGTAACGAATGTAGAAAATACGTTTTATATTATCGGATCGGTTGTGGGGCCGCATCCATATCCGTTTATGACCCGAAATTTTCACAGAGTGATTGGTGAAGAAACTAAAGATCAGCTCAGGCAGGCCGAAGGCAAACTCCCCGATTATCTGCTGGCCTGTGTGGGAGGCGGCAGCAATGCGATCGGGTTTTTCTATCCATTCATTGAAGATGAAGATGTGAAAATGATCGGAATTGAGGCTTCCGGACTTGGCGCTGACACTAATCAAACCGCTGCCACGCTAACCATCGGTTCACCCGGAGTTTTGCACGGGTCCCTTAGTTACCTTTTACACGACTCCGAAGGGCAAGTACAGCTTGCTCATTCGATCAGTGCCGGACTCGATTATCCAGGTATTGGCCCCGAACATTCCTATTTGCACGATACCAGGCGGGTTCACTATTTCGGTATCACTGACCAGGAGGCGATGGATGCCGTAAAGCTGCTGTCAATGAAAGAGGGAATTATACCGGCTATCGAAACGGCGCACGCCCTGGCTTATCTCGAAACCCTGATGCCGATCACCCGGAAAGAAGATATTGTGGTGGTGAACTGTTCAGGCAGGGGAGATAAAGATATGAAAACCATTTCGGAGTGGTTTTCGTGACAGATATTACCGTAATGATGATGAACACTACCGGATCAATCAGAGGGTAATCCCGGGGATTTATCAAAAAATTTCGATAAATAATTTTAAAAAAATCGTGCAAATTTCCTTTTAATTATGTCTATTTACAGTTGAGAATGAATGTCGGTAGGATGGTTACAACTGGCATATCAATAATTTCTCTCCGATAAAACGCACTTGCAATTCTAAGGTAAATAATATCAGTATTTTTTCTTTAGTTGTCTGGCTTCCTTGACACTTGTAAGTGTTCTTCAACTAATCTAAAATCGCTGTGAATAACATGAACAAGAAAAACAGATCAGTGGTAATAACTGAAGACATTGTTGTTAATGATGTTTGGGGGTATATAGATGATGAAAACTTTGTAAATTCTATTTCTGAGGATGGTTTT
>SLGL01000351.1 GCA_007123785.1 Balneolaceae bacterium | reverse complement strand
TTTGACTTTTTTAATCGGGTTGGGATCTCAAATTTATGATCTCTGATTATTTGATCTCAGGTCTGAACAGTTTTGAGTTTTGAGTGCTTGGTTTTTAGTTGACTGATTGCGGAGTTGTGTGTTGTGTGTTGTTTGTTTTGTCAGTTATGTCCGTATCCGACTCCGGAGGAGTCTGCTGTGTATAGCCCCGGGTGGAGTGCTTTTGCGGAACCCGGGGTGTAAGAGAGACAAAAAAACTAAAAACCTCCGGCGTGGTTTGTGAAAAACATCGAATAGAATCGGAGGTTTTGACAGGCAAATTTATGAATGGCGCTGAAAGAATGCACTTCGTCTTTTTGAAAGAGTGTTCGATATAAAGAATCGAGGTAAACCCGAGGTTCCGTTCAGTGGAAACCGCCAAGAGCGCAAAGGGACACAGAGAGTTTGGGATTTGAGCCTTACATCAGTTTACAAGCGAGATCAGCCAGGATGGACAGGCAGATTTCGCTATCAGAGCGGGTGATCTCAGATTTTTGATTAGCGAGCTCAGATCTCAGATCGGAACAAATCAGATCAGAGATCGCAAATCGAGTAATCTGAAATCTAAGATCACTCCCCCGCATCATTTGTCTACAATGGAATAAGATGCCAGCTGTTTTACTGCACTTACCATCTGATTCTGTACGGTATGGATAGAAATGGATAAAACATCTGCGATCTCCTGATAAGTCAGGCCTTCAATCCGGCTGAGTTTGAAAATGATTTTTCTTCTTGGAGGCAGGGTATTGATCAGGATTTCGATGCGGTTTTCAAGCTCCCGGAACATGAGCTCTTCATCGGGCCTGTACCTTTTTGAGGATTCCTCTTTCAACTCATCCAATGATGCCCACTCTCTTTTTTCCTTCTGAAGATAATTTAGAGCCTGATTCCTGGTTGCCGTATACATATACGCTTTAAAATTACCTGTAATCACCAGATCCTGACGATTCTTCCAAATTTTTAGAAAGACATCGGAAACCACCTCTTCTGTCAGATCAAAACTGCGGACAAATTGAAATGCAAAATCGCACAGGTTGTAGTAATATTTTTCAAAAAGCGTCTCCAGAGCTTCCTGATTATTTTCTTTAATTTGCTTTAGTAAAGTTTTGTCTGAAAATGTATCCATCTAATTAATTTATCTGCAATGCTGAAGAGATCCGTTTATGATTTGCCTTATTATTAATATTGAACCACATACCAAAGAAATGAATCAGGGTCTTAATCAAATCCCAGGCATAGAAACCAAATCCTCAACTTTATTCTCACCATGCATTTCCGGTACATTTCCAAAGAATGAAGTAAAATATTTTCAGATTCTATACTTGATTATGTATACCTATCCATCTTTGATATTGGATTAGGCCTATAATCAGGAACTCATGTTAACATATCATCTACCAATCTTTAACAAAAAGTAAAATTTTTTAACATTTTGCAAGTTTATGAGACAAGTCTGTCAAATTTCACGAAAATAAAAAAATAAAATGGAGAGATTATTGGCTTTCAGTTTATTGAAGATTCTGCTATCAAAGTTATGGCAACAAAATCTGACATCAACTCGCACAACACCCTCTTAAATAATCCGGAAATAAATTGACATAAGAACTCGATTGCTAATCATCCGGTAACGTAAACGCAATAAATGCATCACCCGTCACATAGGGGATTGCCTGTTCAGAAACCCTTCCTCCTGTAGCCGCAATGACGATATACTGCTTCCCGTCAATTTCATACGTTGCCGGTTTGGCACCTCCCGGTGCGGGCAGGTCATAAACCCATAAGACCTCTCCCGTCTTCTTGTCAAAGGCACGAAATTTTTTGTCACTAGTCCCCCCAATTAGCACCAACCCTCCCGCAGTAACAATGGTCCCGCCGTAGTTCTTGGTTCCGGTAACGGGTATCCCGCGGGCTGTAAGTTCTTCATACTCACCCAACGGTACTTTCCATTCAATTTTACCGGTATTGAGGTTAATGGCGTTCAATGTGCCCCAGGGTGGTTTGGTGGCAAAATATCCGTCCTGATCCAGAAAGTGGCGAAACGCATACTCAACATGATACCGGTATTCATATTCGACATTGTTTCCCGAATCTTCAGCCAGGTCTATATTTCCATCTTCATCTACATGAAACAGATATTCAACAATGCTTTCTCTTTCTTGTTCGGAGAGGTAGGAAAATGACGGCATAAACCCTCGCCCGTTTGCGATTATCTCCATCAGCTGAGACTTGGAAAAGTTTACTTCCACATCAGCCAGAGAAGGAAACTCTGTTGGTTTCGGCCCGCCGGGTGTGCTGTGACAACTGGCACAATTCATCCGATATAAGTTTTGCCCTCGTGCAAGAATGTTTCCAGGATCAACTACCGGCACTCTTGACCGGCTGAGTTCGATGGTATTTCCATATTCATTGGCATTCACATAGAGCATATTAGTTTCCGGGTCGAACGAGGCCCCGCCCCAGTTTGCACCGCCCTGAGTGGAAGGGAAGCGAAGTGTTTCCTGTAAAGCCGGCGGTGTGTACAAGCCTTCATACTTCATCTCTCTGAAACGTTTTAATGCATATTCATTGGCTTCCGGTGAGATATTTGTAAGATCAGCTTCCGTAATATGCTGCCGGGTAAAGGGTTCGGGCAAAATCGGAAAAGGCTGCGTGGGCCAGGCTTCTTCACCATCAATCGTTGATGGCGGCACCGGCCGTTGTTCTACAGGAAAGAGTGGTTCACCGGTATCACGATCCAGTACAAACGTGAAACCCTGTTTAGTGACCTGGGCAACGGCATCCACTTCTTTCCCGTTTCTGTTAACTGTAACCAGAACCGGTGGTGCGGGCAGATCATAATCCCATAAATCATGGTGAACCGTTTGATAGTGCCAGATACGTTTGCCTGTGTTGGCATCTATTGCCAGGATGGAGGTTCCAAACAGATGTTTGCCTTCGCCTCGGGTACCCGGAGTGTAGAAATCGGGATTTCCTGTCGCCGTTCCCATGTACACGATTTCCCGGTCTTCATCAAGGCTCATACCGCCCCAGTTATTGGCCCCGCCAGCCAGTTGCCATGCACCCTCTCCCCAGGTATCGTGGCCGTATTCACCGGGATGAGGAATTGTATGAAATATCCACTCGATTTCACCGGTTCGGGCATTGAAAGCCCGAACATGTCCCGGCGTGCCTGTTCCCACCGTTGAACCTAACATCAGCAAATCTCCGTGAAGCATAGCCGGTGAACTGGCACGAACTGAAACCAGTGCAGGATCTCTGCCCAGTCCCTCTCGCATATCAACAGCACCGTCAACACCAAAACCGGAAACGGGAATTCCGGTTTTTGCATCCAAAGCGTATAAATATGAACCGGGAGTAAAGAAGATTCTTTTATCGTCACCATCTTCCCAATAGGTTACAGCACGATTTACCCCATGCTCTTCCTCACCTTCAAACGGATCGAACAGCCAGATTTCTTCACCTGTAACAGCATCAATAGCAGCAGCTTTCACCCCTGGTGTGATAATATACATCACTCCGTCTATTATCAGCGGATTGGCCTGGCTGCCACTATTGCTGAAATATCCGGCATTGTAGATCCATGCCACTTCAAGCTTACTCACATTATCCCGGTTAATTTGATCCAGCTTTGAATAACCGGTACTGCCTTTATCTCCTTTGTACACTTCCCAGCTTCGATATGGATCGTTATCGGTACGACATGAAAACATCAGGAAGCAGGCCATACCTGCCACTGCCAGAATAGTCCGATTTTTATACATTGATATTGACATGAAAGATTGGTTCTGCAGGAGTTTTTGTGCCAGTTACAATCATTTAAGAGCAGATTTTCTGTGAAGAAGGCTTAACCCGCATTTCTCACCAAGAAATTTAGCTGTGGGCAAGGCGTCACGAAAATGGTGGCGGAAACGTACCTGAGTACGTTGAGCAAACCATTTTTGGGACAACGCAGCTCACGGTTAAATTTCGCAGCGTTTGACAGGGTGTTTTTTAAAAAAAAGTTTATATTGAATTATAAGTTGATAACAATTAGGTGCATATCGTTTTCAAATAATTTTAGTGTGAGAAATGCGGGTTAAAACACATTCAGCGCTGAGAAAAGTTATCTGTATTTCTTTACAAACAAGAAGCTGTTAGTGACTTGAAAGAATGTGTTAGATCCTTTTAGTTTCGCTGGCAGTTGCTTCGATGGGGAATTGCCTTTAAACCACAACTCTGACAGGAGCCGAAAAACACGGTACTCTGCCAGGTTGTTTAATTCGAACCACTAAATAAATTCACTGGGCTATGCTTTGACAAAAGAATGCAAAAACCGAACTCTGAAAAAATTTCCGGAGCCTGTTTTTATGCACGGGCTTTTGAAATGACTTCCTCAAGTGTAACCGGAATTCCACCTCGTCTTTTACTTTCATCGGCTGCTTCCATGAATGCATATATTTCGATGGTTTCTTCAGCGCTAACCGGGGGGATATCTGTTCTGAAAAATTCCAGAAAGTCGTGAACCAACGGCTGGTATCCCCTGGAAGGCCCGAGTGTCAGAACTTCTTCACTGCCATAGGCAGTACCGCCAATCCCGCCCCGGCCGTCTCGAATACCCCTGAATGTTGCCAAACGGCCATCATCCCATTCACCAACCGCAATATCTGTGGAGTCCGTTTCAATTCGTGTAACGGATTTGCACCCGGTTCCCATTACGGTAAAAATAATCTCTACACCGTGAATACCGTACCAGAAAAAATCGGGGTGACTCGGCTCTCGCCCTGCTGAACTGTATGCATCACAACCAATCACATCACCTATTTTGTTTTCATACCGTACTTCATCTGCCGAGGTTGTGTATCGAAGTGAAGAGGAAGAAAAAGTGGGCACATTGTATCGTTTGGATGCTTCATAAATCGCAATAGTATCTTTTAAACTGCCGGCAACCGGCTTGTCTATGAACAGCCGTTTCCCTGATTCCATCACTTTTAAAGTTTGTTCAAGACGAGGGTGGCCGTCGTTTGTTTCCAGCAAAATGAAGTCTACCTTGTCGATAAGTTCATCAAGAGAATTCACAATTTCAATTCCCAATTCCCTCATTGTCTCGGTAATTCCTGGAATCCGGCTTGAACTCACTTCCAGATCACGACTGCCATACGGGTAGGCTGCCGTCACTTTGAAATCGGCCGTCAGAGGGTCATCAGGATTGTTGATGATCCGGGTAAATGCAGGGCTGTGAGATGTATCAAGTCCGATAATTCCAACCGTTGCCGGTTCATTTACTTTTCTCCCTCCGGCAATGGCTTTGCTGCCTAAAACACTCATTCCAAGGCCGGCAACAGACATCGATTTAATAAATGATCTTCGGTTAAATTTCTTCATAAAATTATATAGAATAAGTTGTTATCGTTTAACTTTTTGATTAAACAAATGAGGATTTTTTTTAAATAAGGTTAGTTGTTAAGTAAATAAAACAATACCTAATGAAAATAAACCTGTCAGGTTTTATGAACGTTGAATTCAGAGCCAACTTTTCATGCTGAAAACCTGACAGGTTTAGCGTATCCACTCTACACAGATGGCTCCCATCCCGGCTCGTAGGTTCTGCTCCAGTATTTGCTAACGGCATCACTGTCACCAACAATTCGGCCATTGTGCGGATCACATTGGATCAGCCGCTGTGCCCTATGAGCAATATTTCCTAAATGGCAAAGGTGGACGCTTTTATTAGCATCTTCAATATCTGAGCGGGGTGTACTGCCATTTCGAATGCCATTGATAAAATCTCCGAAATGATCGACACCATCATTCTGACTTGTTACCGGCTCATCGTTATCGGAATCTCTTACCACATCGTTCCCGCTGTCAAAAACCGTGTACTGATTTCCATTGATCGACATGTATCCATTATCACCGTGAATGGTAACACCTGTAGCCTGACCATTGATACCACCTCTGTTACTGCTCATCGCTTCCCAAGTCATCGATTTGCCTTCCGGAAAGTCATAAGTTACGATTTGGGTATCCGGTGTTTCCTGCTCGTCATTAAAATGGTAGCGCCCTCCGCTGGATGAAACACGCACCGGATAATTAACGCCGAGGCCCAAACGTCCAAGATCAAGGAAATGAATACCGTTATTCGCCAGTTCACCTCCGCCCCAGTGCCAGAACCAGTGCCAGCTATAATGAACAAAATTCTCATTGAAAGGAAGCCTTGGGGCCGGCCCCTGCCAGAGTTCATAATCGATGTTGGAAGGGGGATTTCCGCCAACTTTACCATAACCGATGGATCCGCGGCCTGTCGCGTACCAGCACCGGGCATAATAGGGGCGGCCGATAATTCCGTCATCCAGCAAGTGCAACGCATCGATTACATTCCCAAACGATCGACGCTGGTTACCCATCTGCACAATTTTACCATATTTTTTAGCCGCCGCAACCAGTAGTTCACCTTCCCGTGCATTATGGCTGCATGGCTTTTCGACATATACATGCTTGCCTGCTTTCAGGGCGAGAATAGAAGCAGGAGCATGCCAGTGAATCGGTAATGCCATAGAAATCGCATCCACCGAATCGTCTTCAAGTGCCCTTCGGAAGTCTTTGACTCCTTTCGGCTCGTTTTCCTGGCCGGCTTCTTTTGCTGCATCTATTCCTTTTTGTATAGCTTCATCGTCTATGTCACATATATATGTAACTTCAACATTAGGCAGGTTTGCAAACCCTCGTACATGAGAAAGGCCACGGCTGTTCGTTCCCATCACAGCTACATTTATTCTGTCACTGGGAGCTGAAGCGCTTCTTGCAACAGCAGGAGCACTTGCCAATACTCCTATACCCAGACTTGCTGCACTTGTCATTTTTATAAACTTCCGGCGGTCCATTGAATCTGTCATAGCTACGTTTTTAGATTGCTTGTCTTCGTTATGAATTCAAGCTAATTAAAATTTTAATTATACAATGCATTATCTGCATATAATATTTCTGCCGTATTCACTGATTGTTTAATACCCGGGATTTTGTTGAAAGTCTGCATCCCGGTTCAAATCTATCTGACTTTGAGGAATTGGAAACAGCCTGTTGTGTTCCTGAATATTAGCACCCGGCTGAAACGGATTATCATGGTATCTTCGGGTACGATCAATCAGTTTATCCATTCGCATTAGCGTAATTAATCTCATCTCTTCGGCATACAACTCCCGGATTCGTTCATCCAGTATGTAATCGATATCCACATCACCCGGAGAAACCGGAGTGGCGTTAGCCCTGTTTCTCACAACATTAATATCCTCCGCGGCCAGTGCATGATTGCCCAAATTCACATACGCTTCGGCACGCAGAAGATAGGTTTCAGCAAGGCGCATTGCATAGAAACCTGTGTGAATGGCCCCGGTAGAAGGAGACGCTCCCTTGTCCCGAACCTCAACCACAGGTTCGAATGTTTTCATGAAATAAGGAAATATATAATTGGTTGTATCTCTCGACAAACTTCTTTGTCCGGTAGAATAATCATATAGGTCAGTTGAGATTCGCTGTGCATGAAATTCAGAGGCTGGATTCTCAAAATAAAAGTCCCTTTTTATATTGTGAGGGGCATTTCTGATATCAGTGTCCCAATCACTTTCCCAAACATGATAATGGACCAGGTCGGTTCCTCTGTTCCGGGATACCGGACGTCCAAGTGTGTCTGAAAACGTATTGTGAAATGCCGAGAAACCATCTGGAGTATTCCCCCAGCTAAAATATCTTGGGCCAAAAATACCTGCCCAGTAATTATTGCTTCCCCCTTCCACATTTGGTTCAAACTGTATCACCCAAATCGCTTCTGTGTTTCCCGGCGGATTTTGGTTGTCATACCGGAACAGGTCATAATACACATCGCCCGATCCGAAAACATCCGTCTGGGCACCAAAACGTTCTGTCATCAATGCATAGCCATAATCCTGAATCACCCTTGAGGAAGCGTTTACTGCCAATTGATCTTCACCAATAGCAAGATAAACTTCTGTCAAAAGGTGCAATGCAGCACCCTGGGTAATTCTGCCAGGTGCAGATTCGCTTCCTGGTACCGGCAAATTCTCAGCAGCGTACAAAAGGTCTTCCACGATTTGATCGTAAACCTGCTCTTTCGGAGTTCGTACAAAATCCACTTTTGCATAATCAATAACTTCGGTTACAAGAGGAACATCGCCCCAGAGTGTAACGGCCATTCGGTGTGACCATGCTCTGAAGAATCTTGCCTCGGCCAGATATCTTCTTTTTTGGTCTTCGCTGTTCCATTCATCAAAATTTTCAATGGAACGGATCAACAGATTCGACTGCTGAATATGCCCATAAAGAAATCTCCACCACGATTCAATCACACCAAACTGAGGAGTAACTGTTGTTTCATAATTGGTCATAAATCTCTGACCACCAGGGTTTTCACCATCATAACTTACATCTGTACCTATTCCGAACAGACCGTACGATTGAGCACCTCCATTTCTGTACCAGTTCAACCGCATACTTACATAAATTCCGGTTATACCCTGTTCAATTCCTTCAATGCTATTGTAAGCATTATCCGGCGTGAGAAAATCTCTTGGTGTTTCCCTGAGTGGGTTATCCTCACAGGCGGACAGGAGCATCAGCCCTGCAATCAACAGTGGCAATACAAATATTATTTTTTTCATCACATTATTATTCTTGAGGTTAATTTTGTTGAGAATCATCGCGTCCTTAAGATTAAATATCTAATCTGAAGCCTCCGGTAATTACTCTCATCATCGGAGTCTGAAAGTTTGCTATTTCAGGGTCATATCCTTCCCATTTGGTCCATGTGTAAAGGTTTTTTCCGTTCACATACACCTGTAAACCTCGTACACCCACAACACTCAGTATATCGCTGCCAAACGTATAAGAGAGGGTCACATCCTCTAATCTTATAAAACTTCTGTCTTGATAATTTCCAGACTCATAGGTTGGATAATTGTAAATAGCAGGTGCATTATCTACACCACTTCCGGGAATCCAGTTTTGGCGAATAGCAGGCTGGTTCATTCTGTTTGCATAATCGAATGCAGAAGTAGCTTCCAGAAATTGCCGGTTACTTTGAATAAAGTATCCATTTCCACCCTGAATGGAGTTGAGCAGGAATGACAGATTAAAGTTTCTGTATGACAGTGTATTTCCTATGCTGAAGCGATAGTTGGGAGTTGCATATCCTACAATCGTCCGATCTTCATCCGGACTGATTCTGCCGTCCCCATTAAAATCTCTGAGCCTGAACTGGCCGGGATAAAATCCCTGATGGATTTGACCGCTGAACAATTCTTCTTCGGTCCAGACTCCTCCGGTACGTTCATAATCATAAATAGCACTTATTGGCCGGCCAATAAACCATGAGTTTCCGAGATCATCTCTGCCGTCTCCATATAAATCAGTGATTTCATCTCTGTTCAACGAAAAGATAAACCTGCTTTCCCATCGTAATCGGCTCTCTACATTTACCGTGGAAAGCTCCAGTTCAATCCCTTTGTTGGCAACTCCTCCAATATTTGTCCATACATTAGTATAACCGGTTGCACCTGGTAATGATCTGCTAACAAGCACATCATCAGTTTGGGATGTATATACATCAACAGAACCTGAAATCCTGTGTCCCAAAAGTGCATAGTCAATTCCAATATTATACTGAGTTGTGGTTTCCCATCCCAGGGAAGCATTACCTAAGGTAGAAGGAATAACACCCACAGCTTCACTGCCACCATAAACATATTTCGACATGTTCATTCTGGCCAGACTTGAATACCTCCCAATCCCCTGATTACCGTTTTCGCCTACAGAAAGCCTCAGTTTAAGCAAGTCCATCCAGTTGCTGACAGGGTCCATAAATGCCTCATCCGTAGCTATCCAGGCAGCAGACATGGAACGAAATGTAGCATACTTATTATCGGGTCCAAAGCCTGAATATCCGTCTCGCCGGATCGTTGCAGTAAGCAAATAGCGCCTTTTAAAACCATAATTAACTCGTCCCATGTAGGCAAGCGTGGTCTCATCCCAGGCACCATTACTTATTGTTGATTCTTCTCCAAATCCGAGGTTATTAAATCCAAGAAGCTGATTATCAAACCGGGTAGCGGAAGCTGTTGAAAAATCACCTTTCCGATGTTCATGGGTATGCAGTAACGTTATATCCACGCTATGATCTTCGGTCAGGTCATTATTGTAGTTGATAATGTTATTTACCAACCAGTTTGTTTCTTCGTTACTGTTTAGAGTGGCACTTCCACGGGTCCCCCTCCCTTCAAATACATGGCTTGGAATGAATGTATTGTTTTCTCTTCCAAGTGAAGTATGAGAATAGGTAAAATCGTAGCTTAGCCCGGTAACAACAGGTATTTCAACATTCAGGTTTCCAGTGATGTTAAAATTTCTGCTATAATCTTCATTATCTACTAATGTATTTCTCAGTGGATGCCTCATGAGCATTTCACTGTTATATTCGATTGGCAAACTACCGTCTTCATTATAGACATTAGCTAAGGGGGTAGCATTTCGTGCATACTGTAATGTTGCTCTTTCACCTGAATGATCACGGATTGAGTAGGATGAATTCACTCCAAATCTCAACCAATCCGTTACATTTGTCTGAACCCTGGTGCGCAACGTATTTCTTGCAAATCGGTCATTTACCAATACCCCTTCCTGGTCTGTATGCGAACCGGATATAAAATAGTTATAGTTTTCTCCGGCACCTGAAAGGCTGATATCATAATTTTGAATAGCTGCTCTGCGTGTTACGATATCGTACCAGTCTACCTCATTTCCTGCCAAATAGTTTTCCACCTCCATCTGAGATTTCAGCAATCCTGTTATCACCTGTGGATTCGTTATATCGGGGCGTTCAGGCCTTCCACCATTGTCCTGAGGACTGGTTGGATTACTCCCATACCAGCTATACAGACTTTGCATCCAGTTATAATCAACCAAGCGTGTAGCATATTCATCTACGTTCATCATTCGAACGGGATGATTGGAGTGAGTCTGGAAACCGGCAAAACTGCTGACTCTTAAATTCGGCCTGTCTCCTCTTCCAGTTTTTGTAGTTATAAGCAATACACCGTTTGAAGCCCTTGCACCATAAACTGCCGCTGCACTTGCATCCTGCAAAACATCTACCCGTTCGATATCATTTACATTAATGTCGTTGATAGAACCCTGAAACACCACTCCGTCAAGTACAATCAATGGCTGTGTACTTGCCGACAGGGTAGTTGGGCCTCTGATTTCAAAGCTCGGTACATCACCCGCAACACCACCTCCTCCGGTGATATTTAAACCTGCTGCATATCCGCGCAGGGACTGCATAAAGTCCGTATTTGCAGAAGGCGGCATATCTTCCAGGTTTACACTTCGGATGGATCCCGTTAAATCCCTTCTCTGCTGGGAACCATATCCAACAACAACCACTTCATCCATGCCCGCAAGATCCAGCTGGAGCCTCACGTCGATAACTTGCTGATCACCAACTGTTATGCGTTGAGTTGTATAACCGATATAGGAAAAAACCAAAACAACATCTGAGCTCGGCACAGACAATTCATACTCACCATCAGTATTTGTACTGGTGCCGATTGTCGTACCTTCCACTACAATATTTACACCCGGAAGGGGTTCGCCACTTTGCGAATCAGTTACAGCTCCACTTATCGTTTCCTGGTCTTCATCTATAATATCTTCCATTACCGGATCCCTCAGATCGGTAACGCCTACAGATATTATCCTGTTGATCTGGCTGAAAGTTAATCCTGTCTGGCTGGCTATTTCCAAAAGTACATCTGCAGCTTTAGCCTCTGAAAAATGTAAATCCAGCCTGTGCAGGCTTTTTTCAACAATGTCTTTATTAAACATGAAACGCAAACCCATTTGCTGTTCAAGCAACTGAATAATTTCCGTTAATGAAGCTTTTTCAACATTGATATTTACTTCAATTTCGTGGAAGCTTTGAACCTCCTGCAAATGATTTGTCAAAAATACATTTTCTTTTCCATGCTGTCCCTGAACCTGCAAAAAGGCTCCTGAACACAGAAAAATCATTACCACCACCATCCATTTTCCGGTAAAGCGTTTTATCGTATCTGTGCTATTATCCATAATTGTTGTTAGTTTTAGTTTATAAGTCATGCTTTTTTCAATAAAATTTTTCTCTTTTATATATTCCGATTGTTAAGTTTGTTTAGTTAATAGCAACCCCCTCCTTTAAGCACTACCTCCCTTCCTTCGATGCGATACTCTAAATCAAATGCGTAGCTAATTGCATTCAATACATTTGTTAACGTTTCATCTCTGTGTTCACCCCGAATTACACATCCCTTTAATTCCTCATTTTCGAATGATATTCTAACTCCATACCATCGTTCAAGCTGTATTGCCACATCACTTAATTGCTTGTCGTGGTAAAGCAATACTCCTTCATTCCAGGCGGTAAGATAGGATACATCGCCACTACCGGTTTGAAAACTGTGCGAATCAATGGTGTAATCTGCCCATTGGTCCGCTTCAAGTACAACTTGCCTGTTATGATCAGTAATTTCTGATTTTGACAAAGATACTTTCCCAGTGGTGACTGCTACGCTCACTTGCTGATCTTCAGGGTAGGAACGAACGTTAAAGGATGTACCCAAAACTTTTGTGGTAATTTCTTCAGTATATACCATAAAGGGACGTCCTTCATCCTTTGCTACCACGAAATATCCCTCACCTCTTAAATGAACTTCCCGGTTATTATTACTGAAATCAGTTGTATATAAAAGCTTGCTTTCTGAGTTCAAGTGAACCTGGGTGCCATCCGGTAATGTAAATCTGATTTTTTCGCCGGGTCCCGAAATTTTCTGTTCGTAAGCAACCTCATCAATTGTTTCATTTTTATTTATGCTGAAATAAAGAATTGTCATCGCCGCTGACAGAATTAGAATTGCAACAATTTTTAACCATTCAGCAGATCTCTTTTGATAGGAATATCTTATTCTGTGTTCCTTTTTTACAGAATTCTGTTTATCACTCTCAAGTCCTCCTTCTTGATGCAGAGCTTGCGAATAAATCTCATTAAACCATTCATCTTGATTTTCAGAAAATTCCTCAGCTCTATGATCATAATCATCATAAAGATCTGTCCAATAATCACTTAGAATTGATTTTATCTCAGCCTCATTCCCTGCTCTTTTGAACATTTCCAGCAACTCAGACATCTCAGACTCAGTACAAGCATTATTCAGATATTTATTTAAAAGATTCCGTAATCGTGCTTTGTTCATTCTTTCATTTTTATTGATGCTTACACTATAGCTACAACTGAAAAAGAATATGGGACTACTCAAAAGTTTAATTTTTTGAGAAATTGATAAAAACTTCCTGGCTGACGTAGATAGTTAAATCGGTTTTCAGAATTGCGACCTCTCTTGCCTAATTCTTTTAAAATCTGTCGATAGATCTTGAATTATTCATTAAATATTTGAAACCTCCCGGAAATCCTGAAGCATGGGAAAGTGCTTTTGGAATGGACAAGGTAAATGAGGTACTTTGTTCCGCGACCTGAGAGTCACATTTTCACAGAAACCTTCACTGAAAATCATTTAAATACCTCACTAACCCGGATATCTCACCAAGAATTTTTTTTCTCAGCAAGGCGAAGATAAAATGGCAGCGGAAACGTACCTGAGTACGTTGAGCACGTCATTTTATATTCAACGCAGCTGAGGGACAAATTTCGTCGCAAATACACCTGTAACTTTTTAGTACACAAAAAATGTATCTCAAATAAATATATATCAATAAATTACTGTGAGATATCCGGGCTAAGCTGTCTGGACCTTTCGGACGCTCAGGTTGTTTTATTCAGTCACCT
>SLGL01000292.1 GCA_007123785.1 Balneolaceae bacterium | reverse complement strand
TTTTTTTATTTTACGTGAGTATTTGCACCTTGTTAATTCGGAATGTATAGATTTAACACTGAATCTGAAAGCCCTGACCGGGTGACTGTTTTATTAATTTAGTAAATCTGAACCGGCAGCCGGGTATACCAAACGAAATGTATAATTCAGGTGTTAAGCTATTGTTTAATCGAGATGAGAACAGGCTGTATTTGAAAATTGGCCTTAATCCGAATCCGAAGATTGTATCAGGAACGAGTTTGTGGAGAATCCCTCAATATTTTTTTCTTTATTATTTGGAGATATATAGGAGTTATTTTTTGAGGGGATCATTACGGTTTTCAAGTTGAGAACGACCTGATATTTAATCTTTGAATTAACATTAATCAGTTAAATATCTTACCATGAATGTTGCAGAACTGTTCGTAAAATGTCTTGAAGCAGAAAATGTTACACATATTTTTGGAGTGCCCGGAGAAGAAAACGAAGCATTTCTTTTTGCTCTTGAGGATTCCTCAATTGAATTTGTACCCTGCCGGCACGAACAGGGGGCAGCATTTATCGCAAATGTGTGGGGGAGACTGACCGGAAAAGCCGGGGTGTGCCTGGCAACACTGGGCCCCGGAGCCACAAATCTTATTACGGGTGTGGCCGATGCCAATCTCGACAAAGCCCCTCTGGTTGCCATTACCGCCCAGGGCGGACTCGACCGGATCCACCATGAAAGTCATCAGTTTATCGATGTGGTGAATATGTTCCGGCCAATCACCAAATGGAATGGAAATATTCCGTCTCCGCGTGTGGTCACCGAAGTGGTGCGAAAGGCGTTCAAACTGGCCGAGATGGAAAAACCCGGTGCGACTCACATTGAAATTTCCGAAGATGTGGCTTCACTGGATGTGCCCGGCAAACCCGTGCCGATGAAACCAGGGCGCGTAAGGAGGCCTGCTTCAGATTATAAAGCTCTCGCAAAAACCGTTGATCTGCTTCGCTCGGCCAAAAAACCGCTGGTACTGGCTGGAAATGGTGCCATCCGAAAACTGGCAAGCAAGCACCTTACAGAATTTGTAACACGCCACAATATTCCGGTTGCTGCCACATTTATGGGCAAGGGAGCAGTATCCGACCGGCTCGGACAATCGCTGTTCAACATCGGCCTGGGGTTTAAAGATTATGTGCTTGAAGCCGTTGAAGAGAGCGACCTGATCCTGGCTGTAGGTTATGATATTGCCGAATATCCGCCACAGCGCTGGAATCCCGGCAGTGACAAAAACATTGTCCATATCGACTTTGATCCGGCTGAAGTCTATTCTCACTACGATCCTGAGGTTGAGATAGCGGGTGATATTTCTGCGGCAATCTGGGAGCTGAATAAACAACTGAATGACTCAAACCTTGAATTCACTGACTGGTACAAACCTGTCCGGAAACGGATCAAAGATGACATCAACAGTTACCGGCTGAAGGATGGCGATCCGTTTACTGTGCCGGGAAGCCTGCTGGAAATGCGTGACATTCTGGAGGATGATTCGATCCTGATCAGTGATGTGGGCACCCATAAAATGTGGATTGCACGAAACTACCCAACCTATTGTCCCAACGGATGCATTATCAGTAACGGGCTTGCCAGTATGGGAATCGCACTGCCCGGTGGCATTGCGGCATCTTTACTGAATGAAGGCCGGCAGATTGTCTCCGTAATGGGTGACGGCGGGTTTATGATGAACAGCCAGGAATTAGAAACGGCCAAACGTCTCGGTGTGGGATATATCAACATTGTGTTTAACGATAACGATTACGGGCTGATAAGCTGGAAACAGTATCAGCACCGGAAACGCTCTGTAAGCACCCGCATTCAAAATCCCGACTTTAAGAAATATGCCGAATCATTTGGTATTGCGGGATACCGGCCCGAAAGCCTGGACGATCTGCGATCAACACTGAAAAAGACAATTGAAAATAAAGAACTCTGCCTCATTGAAATTCCCATCTCAACCCATGTCAATAACGAATTAATCGACAAACTTAAAAACTGGTGGAGCTAACCGCAAAGGAGGCTCGCCTCTCGTCCGATCGAGCGCAGTGCGGAAACGGATGCGACCAAGCAAAGTCGAGAACTCGGTTTTGGGAATTGAATCTCGACTTCATTCCGCTGCGCTGCATTGCGCTCGATGTGACGGTTTGGTTTTAGCCGTGAGATGTAATTTGGGCTCTGAACTGTTTATGTAATGTGTCCGGCGTATAGGTTTTCCTGTTTTGCGTGGTTGGGGGTTACGCCGGCAGGTGTGGTAGTGTTGAGTGTTGAGTTTTAAGTTGATGTCCCCAGTCCCCAGGCCATGCGGGGAAATGGGAAAAGGCTCTCGCAGATTTGTGCTGATGAACCGCAGTGCGGGAGCGAATGCGAACAATCAAAGTCGAGAACTCGGTTTTGGGAATTGCATCTCGACTTCATTTCGCTTCGCTGCATTGCGCTCGATGTGACGCTCAGATGATATTCGATTGAGCGAATGAACGACGCAGCGATATTCGATTTTATGGTAAGATCCAATCCGTTGCACGAAATTTGGGTTCGGCTCGTGAATGAGCCCCAACGTGGGTGGCCATCAAAAAGCCCCGGGTGGAGTGCTTTTGCGGAACCCGGGGGATAAGAGAAAGCCCAAAACCAAAACCTCCGGCTGGATTTGTGGAAAATATCGATTGATATCGGAGGTTTGACAATCATATCTATGTGAAGGCTGGTACATTTGAGATTATTGCCAGAAGTGGTTCTCTTTATAAAATCAGATTCATTACAAAGCCCACAGTGTCATCTCGACTGAACGAACGGAGTGAGTGAACGGAGAGATCTCCCTGAATCTATTCAAAATCGAGAATCTTTACGTCGCTACACCACTCAATTACTTCAACACAAAAAAAGGCAATGAATCCGAATTTGAAAATCCGAACTCATTGCCTGTATAAATGATGAAACGTAAGTCTCAGTTCTCAGAAGAATCAGAGCGTGATCACTCTTCTTGTTTCTTTTTTTCGCTCTCTTCTTTCTCGGCAAGTTTTTCAGCCAGGCCGGAAACTTCTCCAAGAGTGGGTGTTCCGGTTTCAACATTCTCTTTTTTCGGCTTCGGCTTACTTTTCGAGGCAGATTTCTTCACATCTCCGTCGATCTGAGATATTTCAATGGTTTTGCTTGGCTCGTCGAACTCAACCACATATCCTTCCACCTTGTCGCCTTCATTGAAGGCTTCTTTCAGGTTTTCAACTGGTTCGGCAAGTTTGTCAGCTCCTAAAAAGGCATCCACACCAAGTGCAAGTTTTACAAACATGCCCTTGTCAGTGATTTTCGATACTTCACCTTCCACTTTGGAACCCGGCCCGTACTCTTCCGCATATTTCTCCCACGGATTATCCTGTACTTGTTTGTGGCCAAGTGTGATTCGGCGGTTATCAAAGTCAACAGCAAGGATGACAATTTCGATCTCCTGGCCTTTTTCTACCACATCATTCGGATGTTCAACTTTTTCCGTCCAGCTCAGGTCAGATACGTGAATCAGCCCGTCAATTCCGGGTTCAAGTTCAACAAACACACCGAAATTGGTGAGGTTGCGGATTACGCCATTGTGAGAGGAGCCGATCGGGTACCTGTCGAGCAGGTCTTCCCAGGGATCTTTTTCGAGTTGTTTCACACCAAGAGAAATCTTCTTTTCATCTTCGTTGATGTTCAGTACAACACACTCGATAATATCATCTTTCTGAACAAGCTGAGACGGGTGTTTGATATGCTGAGTCCAGCTCATTTCACTGATGTGGATCAGGCCTTCAATACCTTTCTCCAGTTCAATAAAGGCACCATAATCAGCAATGGAAACCACACGGCCCTGAACTCTGAGGTTTTCGGGATATTTTCCGTAAATCTCATCCCAC
>SLGL01000504.1 GCA_007123785.1 Balneolaceae bacterium | reverse complement strand
TGTGATTGGCACGGGAATTAGCCCGCATTTCTCACACTAAAATTATTTGAAAACGATATGCACCTAATTGTTATAAACTTATAATTCAATATAAATTTTTTTTAAAAAAACACCCTGTCTAACGCTGCGAAATTTAACCGTGAGCTGCGTTGTCCCAAAAATGGTTTGCTCAACGTACTCAGGTACGTTTCCGCCACCAATTTCTCCCGACCGCCGTCGGGATTGCCCACAGCTAAATTTCTAGGTGAGAAATGCGGGTTAGCGGCGTTTGGGCCGCAAAAGAATTAATTGAAAGCGGCTTGAACACCCTTGTTCTTGAGAGAGGACGAGATGTAAAGCATGTAGAGGATTATCCGACTATGCTGAAGGAGCCTTGGGAAATATCAAATAATGAGCAGTTTTTGGCCGAAGAAGCAAAACATTATGAAGAACGATGCCGCGAAATGCTTGAAGCGACCGGGTCGAAAAACACCACCAAATATGATGATCCGGGGGGGCTTGGCCTCGACATCCACGAAATGGGAACAGCCCGGATGAGAAGAGACCCAAAAACCTCTGTATTAAATCACTGGAATCAGGTACATTCCGTGAAGAATATTTTTGTGACCGATGGAGCATGCATGACTTCGGCTGCGTGTCAAAACCCATCACTCTCGTATATGGCATTAGCAGCAAGGGCTGCCAACTATGCCTCTGATGAACTTCAAAAAGGAAATTTATAATTAACGAAATACCGAAATAATGGAACGAAGAGAAGCAATTAAACGAACAGCAGCACTAATGGGCGGAGTGGTTTTTGCCCCGACCATTTTAGGGGTTCTGAAAGGCTGCACACCCACAACCGAAACCTGGACTCCGGTTTTATTTGACAGAAACCAGGCTGCTCTTACCACCGCACTTGCCGGAACTATTATACCTGCTACCGAAACAGACGGTGCGGTTGAAGTTGGCGTTCCAGGTTTCATTGAAAGTATGGTGAACGAAGTCTACAATGACGAACAGCGTGAGAATTTTCTTGCCGGCCTCAACAATTTCAATGAAGAGTGCCGAAATGAAACCGGCAGCTCTTTTGCCGATCTAAGCGAAGAAGATCAGTTTGAATATGCTTCCCTTCAAAATCATGCCGCCATCGAAAGTGAAGCAGCCGAAGGCCCCCAGTTTTTCCTGATTTTTAAGGAGCTCACAATGGTAGGCTTTTTTACTTCAGAAGTTGGGGCCACACAGGTCTTGAGATATGAGCAGGTTCCCGGTATCTACGAAGGCTGTGTTCCGTTTGAAGAGATCGGAAGAACCTGGGCCACATAATCTGGAAGTTTAAAAAATAATTCAAACCGGTTCAGAGTCAAATTTGTACCGGTTTCATTTTTTAGGGAAAATCGCAATTCTTGTGGCTATACATGAATTAACCTGCGGTTAAAAGTATTCATCAATTAATACGATCATTGAGTAGTCATCACAATCAAACCGGTTCATGAATATCATATTTAGATACAGCTTTCTTTTAATTTCCCTGTTTTTATTCTTTTCGTTTGCCTTGTCCTGTAACGGTGATGAAACTGTAGTTGCAGAAGTCGAAATTGAATTTCTTCCCCCTGAATGGGCTGTAAATGCCAATATTTACAAGGTAAATATCCGACAATACACACCTGAAGGTACCTTCAGCGCTTTTACCGAAGATCTTCCGAGACTGCAAGAAATGGGTGTTAAAATTCTTTGGCTTATGCCTGTTCATCCGATAGGAGAGGAGAATCGAAAAGGTGCACTTGGCAGTAAATTCAGCATAGCAGATTACGCGGAAATCAATCCTGAATTTGGAACAAAGAACGAATTCAGGATTATGGTTGATAAAGCCAAGGGCCTTGGAATGAGGGTCATCATGGATTGGGTTGCCAATTATACAGCCTGGGATGCGGTCTGGACGGAAACCAATCCGGAATTTTATAAAACCGATGAAGGCGGCAACTTCTATCCCCCAAATCCCGACTGGGGCGATGTGATTCAGCTTGATGTTGAGAGCCGGGAAATGTGGGAAGAGATGATCAGTGCGATGGAATACTGGGTGGAAGAGTACAACATCGACGGATTTCATGCCAGTGTGGCTAACATGGTGCCAACCGAATTCTGGATCAAAGCTCAGGAAAGGCTTGAAGCCATCAAGCCGGTGTTTATGCTGGCTGAAGCTGAGGAGCCAGAACTGCACCGTGCATTTGATATGACATATGCATTGGACTACGCACTAAGCATACAAAATATCGGGGCAGGGGAAGCAGGCCTTTCCGATTTGGACGCATCACTCAAACGAAATTTTGAACGATTTGAAAAGAAAAATTACCGGATGTTCTACACCACCAATCATGATGAAAACTCGTTGAAGGGCAGCGATCCTGAGCTGTATGCCGACAATTTCAAAAATTTCGCGGTTCTGTCTGCCACTGTCTGGGGTATGCCGCTGATTTATAACGGGCAGGAGTCGGGCCTCGACAGGCGGCTTGAAACATATGAAAAGGATGAAATTGATTGGGTAGATTATAAATACCAGGATTTTTACACCAAATTACTCGATCTGAACACCAGGAATCAGGCTCTATTTAACGGAGAGATTGGAGGTGATTACAGAAAATTATCAACCGATAAAGATGAGCATATTTTTTCTTATAAGCGGATCGGCCACCATGAACAGGTACTGGTGATCCTTAATTTTTCTGATGAAGAGAGAACTTTCAGATTCACAGATGGCCACGAAGGAATCTGGGTGGACGTTTTTGATGGTGTTGAACAAGCGGTGTCCTCACCTTACAGTATAGAACCTAATAGTTACCGGCTTTTTGAGCGCGTCTATATGAGCCATTAATCATAAGTTAATAGATTCTATGAGTTCAACTCTCAAAACGCATCCGCCATAAAGCTTCAGGGAAATCGTGAACTTGTGTTTCTGAATTACGGGGAATCAGTATGGTTATACCTGAATGCAGAAAAAAATTTAACTTACATTCGGAAAGCAGCACTTGATTGAGTTTTGAATAAAATTATAATCTTTTTTTGATGCATCTTACTGATACATATCTTGATAAGACTGGCAAGCTTTTTTTGTGAATAATGCAGGTTGAATGAGTCCCATCAAATTTGATACTTTAATAATGAATGTAAAAAATTAAGATAAGAAATACCCTCTCTACCGATTGCATTTATGAGACTCGATCCTAAATATTTTAACTTATTTATTGGAATATGTGCTTTACTGGCCCTTATGGCGATTATCTATAGCACACTACGCTATTCACAAAAGCAGGTGGCTGATTTTGAAGAAAATATTGCGGCTGTTCAGCTCGATACACTGGCTTTCATGTCTTTCACTGCAATCGACTCTCTTTACCTGAAAGATAAAACCATGAAACCCGTTGTGATTCAGTTTTGGTCTACATGGTCGGGGAAATCACTCGCTGTAAACGAATTTCTGGATGAATATACAATAGCGAACCCAGAACTTTTTGTAATTGCTGCTGCCGTTCGTGACGGAGAAGAGCAGATTCTGGAGTACATCAACAGTCATCCATACAATTTTGCATATGTGGAAGGGACCACTTTATTTCAGACCATTTACGTTCCCGGGATTCCATCACAGATACTGATTAATAGAGAGGGAAAGGTTTTTGCCACTCAGGTTGGTGATGATACCGATGCACTTCGTGAAAAATTAAACCGGCTTTTAGAGGATGGCTGACTCCAATCCATTTATCAGTTTGAATGGTAAGATTGTGTTACAGGATGATGCAAATGTACCGGCAGTACAGTCCGGGCTTTTTTACGGGGCGGGCTGTTTCGAATCTTTTTTGATCGAACAGTACAGGGTTTTTCGGTTTGATGAACACTTTAATCGTTTGATCTTTGGGCTTGACTA
>SLGL01000459.1 GCA_007123785.1 Balneolaceae bacterium | reverse complement strand
TCAATGAGCACTAACTAACCTGAACATGAATGTAAAAATAAAAAAGC
Organism: Balneolaceae bacterium; assembly: GCA_007123785.1. Classification (GTDB taxonomy): domain Bacteria; phylum Bacteroidota; class Rhodothermia; order Balneolales; family Balneolaceae; genus Rhodohalobacter. The sequence continues at coordinate 3,857 of SLGL01000459.1, read as the reverse complement.
TGCCCCAGTACTTTCTCATCGTAATGCTGGCTGCATCAACATCCTTCTTTATCTTTTCGGCTGAGGGATACTCCCAAAATTCCGGGCTGACCCCTCAAACAACCGATGGTTTTGAATCTGGCGACTGGCGAAACTTCCGGCCTCATTACATTGGGGATTCCGGTGAATTTATCCGGCCAAATTTCTCAATCAACGATACAGATCCGATTTCCGGGAATTACTCGCTGCAATGGCGAGGTAACAGTGAAGAGCACGAATGGGTAAAAGTAAGCAACGCGTTTTACATGCAGCTGCCGGCGAAGGTGAGCCTCGATTTCCGGGTGGAAGCTGACGATACTGACTGGTCAATAGGACTGCAGCTGATGGAAACCTATGATCGATTTACAGGTGTACATTTCAGTCCGCGCGGCAACGGACGGTTTTACCTCTCACTCGAGGATCTGAGCGGTTCAGCATCCGGCGTGCGTGCAGAAAACGGGACTGTATACCGGCTGACGCTTCATCGATTTAACGATGATGATATTCAGGCGACACTCATCGATGTAAATACCGGGCAGGAGATAGCTAAACTCAACGGGCTCAGCAGTGTGACCCCCGAAGCATTAGGCATTTATGTGTATACTGGTGCCGGCAGTGAAACAGTGATCGATTTTGATAATATTTCGGTAGAATCAGCTCCCTACCGTCTTCGATCGGGAAAATGGACTCGTTCTCCTCACTTTGTTGTACTTCCCCAGCTTCCCGATGTGGCTGAAGACCAGGGTAATTGGGTGGGAGCCCAGAGTACAATAAAAAAAGATGACGAATATTTAATGTGGTACCGCAGGCGGGACAATGTAGACCGCGGCAAAGGGTATGGCTTTGCCAGAAGTGAAGATGGGCTGCACTGGGAGAAGTACGAAAACAACCCCATTTTTACCTACGATGATGCAGAGTTTAACAGCGCTGAAAAAATTCATGTTCTCTACGTGGACGGACTTTTTCGGGCATGGTATGCTGTAAACGCTCCGGGAAGCTGGTACACCGCTTATGCCACCAGTGAAGATGGGGTGAACTGGGAGCAGCATGGTTTGGTTTTGGATGACACCTACACCAAAGATGTGGACGTGGTGTATCATGAAGGGTTGTACTATTTATATTCGATCAAAGATAACGTTAATCTTGGTGTTTACACCTCTGCCGATGGAATGGACTGGGAGCATCACAATACGATTCCGCTGGGTGTGCACCGCCATGTGGCTGCCACTTATGTAAAGAAAACAGATGAGTTTCACGTATATGCAACAGGTGGTTTTGCAGGTGTGAGCCAGGCAGTTTCAAAAGATGGAATACATTTTGGCCCATTCAGAAAAGTGATGGATGCATCGAAGGTTGGGTTGGATGACTGGGCCGACGCCGGTGTTACCTACCTCTCGTTTTTAACTGATGAGCATGGAAAAATAGACGATGATCGTCAGATGCCCATCTACTATCAGGCGCGTAACACCTGGGATAACAATATCCCCGGCTGGTTGTTTCACGGTAGTGAACGTGTCGTGCTCGCCGGGCATTACAATGGAGTATTTTTGGGAATACCTACCACAGTATTGCCCGATGGCAGTTATGAATATCACCGTTTCCCGTTTGAGGTTCCAAGAGCGGAAGGCCTTGATATTTTTGCATCGAGGAAAACTGAGTTGAGGCTTGATAACTGGCAAACAGATTCCTTGATAATGTACGAGGGCAGTTTGACAGCTGATGAGTCTGGCAGAGGGCATTCAGGAGAAGTAAACACCCAGGTGCAATGGGAATTAACGAAGCTGTCTCCCGGTGAGGAAATTGAACTTGTACTCAATGGAGAAACTGTTTCCCATAAGCAGGCAGACAACAGCGGTATGCTGGTGTTTACTGCAATCGTCAATGGAAATGACGGGCCGGTTACATTCCGTATCCAAAAGGCTGATGGATAAATGGCATCATTTTCTTCGGCCTTAGCCATATTTTGAAAACTGTCCATTCAGCAGTGGTGAAGTGGTGGGGATTGATGTTCGAATGGCGAAAAATCTATCCTGAATAGATTGAATTGAAGTTATTTTGTAACATTAAAACGTTTTGGACAGTTATGAATAAATTCAGAAACTTTCCGGGCAGGTATTCGTCAGGAAACAGAATTGTATTGAGAAGTTCAATATTTTCAAAACAAAAAAAGCCTAATCCCAAAGGAGCTGTCCGACAGGTAACCAGCAGTATCGGTAAGATACTCAGTACACCTTTCAGGGCGATACAAACCGTAGTCTGTGTTACCCGGGCCGGGAGCTTGATTCCTGCGGAAAAAGGCTCCGGTTTCCGTTTATTCTGGATCCGATTTTATCCGCCCTGAGGCAGATACCCGGGTTTTCACACCCGCGAACTATCCAATTCAAAACAAACAGACCTGAATCATTCAATCACCGTTAGATGACAAATGATTCTATACCTAATTAAACAGATTCCGGGGTACCGGTCAATATGTTCAAAATATGTTTTTTGAAGAACTATTTTAAGTAAGAGGAATAACGCATTTGGAGCCAATTGACTAAATTTTTAAATAGAATCGTTCTAAATAAAAAATAATTTTATATCAGTATTTTTGGGCAAAATCAAGGGCTTGACGTGATATAAATTCCATATTGATGATGTTGTGGGCTGGCTATTCTTTTGTCATCATAAATTTTTCAGCAAATCTTATTCCCATTTTTCTTTGCCCTTCTGAATCGAAGTGAACCCGATCACCATTGTCATTCAAGTCAGCAGTATTTATCAAATAGGCATTCGGGTCTGTTTCAGTATACTCTTTAATTTTCTTATTGATAGCTTGCCAATTTTCATCATTTTTTGAGTATGAGCCCAATTCTCCAATAAAAATTGGTAAAGACAAATCATCAGTTTCCTTTCTGAATAATGTAAAAAGTTCCTTTAGTTGATTGTCATATACTTGAATGGTCTCAGTTGTAGCTGCATCACTTTCCCCCTGGTGCCAAAGTATGCCCTTAATGCTTCCATACTTTTTTCCAATTTGCAGTTTCTCTTTGAAATTTGAATACAGAGTGACATTTCTGAATGTTGAATCATTCATCCATTGGCTAATTGAACTTCCACCAATTGCTGCTGGTATAAGTAATATTGAAATGCTGTCTGGAATCTGATTTATTATCTCTTTCCCAAATGACAACCCACAGTCCAATCCGGTCATTGTCGGTTCATAAAAATGAAGGGGTTCTTTTGCTATAATTAAATCATCGTATTTATTTATTGAAAAAATCCTTTCGTTTGGAATTGTATCGTTTGGTTCAACTTGTGCACGTCCAGCCATATTTGATTGTCCCGCAAGAACAAAAACCCAAATATTTTCTTTGTCAGGTATATTGTCTGGTTTTAATTCTGTCTTAGGAAAGTATTTGGTTCTATTATCTATTTCTTTTTTTTCACAAGTCATTAAGAATAAGGTGAATGCAGATAGTATTAATATTATAAGTGTACTTATTTTCATTATTTTGACTTTATTTGACTTGCCATAACATTAGCATATTATCGATGATTTATTGGTTGCCTTGGTTTAGTACAGCGACCTGTCGGATAAGCGGCCATCCCGTACTATCCCGGATATCTCACAGTAATTTATATAAACATCACGTATGTTATTGATATATATTTGTTTGAAATCCGTCTTTTATGTTATAAAAAATTGCAGAGTTTATTTGCGGCGAAATTTGTCCCACAGCTGCGTTGAAGCTAAAATGACCCTCCTACGCATGAAGCTACGGAGAACAAGCGTGCAAAGTACTTCACCTGCCCTGCAAAGCCTGCCTGATCTTCGAAGTTTCTACATATTGCATAGC
>SLGL01000248.1 GCA_007123785.1 Balneolaceae bacterium | reverse complement strand
TGAGCTGCGTTGTCCCAAAAATGGTTTGCTCAACGTACTCAGGTACGTTTCCGCCACCATTTTCTCCCGACCGCCGTCGGGATTGCCCACAGCTAAATTTCTTGGTGAGAAATGCGGGATAACCCCGGATATTTCACAGCACTAATGTCATGTCAACGATCAAATGACAGGAAAACCCGCAATGTTTTTTCTTCAAAATATGATGTAAACACTTCGAAACCCACCGTGTTTACCCTGCGTAAAGCCTGGAAAAATAATCAATTATATTCAGTTCCGGGATTTTTCGCAGGGTTTCCGGTACTTCGAAAGTTTCTTCTAAAGAGGAATCATCCGTATACCGCAGAGTCAACAGATTGTTTGTTTCATCCCAGTTTGATGATTGCCACATCGGCATGTAGCGGTCGTAAGGTAGGTCCTGGAGGGTGACGTTGCTTCCCGGCTCACCGATTCCGTGAGCAAGCAGTTCAGCCCACTCGCCGTTGGAGAGAATAATTTCATCCACCTCTTTGGGGTGTTCAAACAGTCCGCCGTCGCTGCCGATATGGGTGAATGTATGTCCTTCAAGCGCAAGCCGATATATCCGGGCACCGGACGCATTCACGATCCGCCGTCGCTGTACTTCCCCGCTTCGGTTGGAGAGTTCCGGCATGACCTCATCATTGACAAAAAGAACGTCTCCCTCACGTCCGTTCATATCGTCCACGCGTTTCTGCCGGGAGCCGGACTCCGCAAATACGATCTTCCCCGTTCTCATCAAACCGGTTGTCGGATAAAATCAATAAATGCTCCGTCAGAGTATCGGGCAGCGGATCATCGGGATCACGGATGATGATGCCGCCGTACAATCCCATCCCAACCTGGCAGGCGGTGCGGTGGTGCGGATGGTACCAGTAGGTGCCCGCCGTTCCTTCATGAATTCTGAAGGTATAGGTGAAGGTTTCACCCGGTTCAACGGGATGAAACGGGCTGCCGTCCATCATAAAAGGCAGGTGTAATCCATGCCAGTGTACTGTGGTTTTTTCGGGCAGATCGTTTTTGAAATGAATGATCACACTGTCACCTTCTGATGCTTCCAAAAGAGGGCCGGGAACACGGCCAATATATGCATATACATCGGATTCAACACCCGGTTTCAGCGAAATGCGCTCTTTGGATGCTGTCAGTTCCACTTCCACAATTCCGATACATTGAAGAAATTCTCCGGCAGGGGTTGAGCTCAGAAACGCCTCGAGTCTATTCCCCAGGAAATGGGCTTTCAAGCAACCCAAGTTGCTCCAACAAGCCGAGCTCATCGAAGTTATATATGTACTCGGCGAGCTGGCCGTCTCGCACGCGAAATAAACTGGTTTCCGTAAACTCGACCTCCTGGCCGTCGATATTATGACCTAAAACCTCCCCCGTGCCGGTGCCCCTCCATACCAAATGAACCGTAACGTAGTCAATGGCGCCCACAATGTGAGTAGGGTCGCATTCTATGTCCGGAAAAGTGTTCCAGACATTGGACTCAACGAGATTGAGATAGGCGTCGCGCTCCATCTCCTCCCCGTCGTAGATAAACGGATCTGTGAGGAGCTCTTCGAGGGCAGCCCGGTCTCGAGTGTTGAAAGCCTCAGTGAAATCCATGGCCAGTTCTTCGTTTTGGCTGGAAGAAATTTCGCTGTCACTGTTTCGGGGCTCACATGATAATAGTAATAGAACTGCTGTAGCTATAGTAAAAAAGGAAAAAATTTGAGTGTGTCTCATTTCTGATCCTCCATTAATTTTTTAAAGTTAACTTAGAGTGGGTGTAATAAATGATTTCTTACTCAATGTTCACTTCCTGCATCACGCCAAGATGCCCGGTGTTGTCAGCACCAAAAAGGTATCGGCCAGCCTCGAGATCAAGTGTGAAGTATCCCGTCTGGCCTTCCGGCAGCATCAGCATACCCGTAATTTCAAAAGGTTTCATCCATCGAACGATCTCATCAACGTCCATACCCGGCTCGATGCGGGCAACATGCACGTTGTGGCCGAAGCCTTCTTCCGGATTTTCCGCCACGTGAACCGCCACCGTATGCGTGCCGGGGGTCAGCGTGCCCTCGATGTCAAGTTCAAAGTTTGAGAGCGTGATATCGATGTCTGCCTCGGGGGGGGCTGCCTCCGAGCGTGCATCGGTCACGGTGAGTCCACGCATCATGCCTTCTATGGAGTGGAACTCTCCGTCATCGGTCTTTGCATAGCATTCCAAATAGTAGTTACCGGGTTCGAGGTGTAGTGTTGCATGGGTGGTAAGGCCGGGTGAAATAAGACCGGGTCCGCCCATAAACTCAACGGCCCAGAACCATTCGGGCAATTCGACTCCGAGTTTTTCAAAGGCTTCTTCCTGAGAGATTTCGCCATCTCTCAATTCGTACCAGATTTCGTTAAATGGCGGCGTTACCTGGCTGGCGACGTCATCGAATGCCTTACCTTCAGGTATCCGAGCGACGATCAGGAAGTGTGGCTCCTCCCCTTCATTGGTATATTCGAAAGTTGTCCATCCGGAAGGAATCTCATCCGGTGCATCGAAGGCGTAATCTTCAGCCAAAATGGTGATGGCGTGATCCGAACGATCTGCATCAGATGAGTGCATTTGTGCCTGGGCTTGTTGTTATATCAACCCGGTTGCGATTACCGAAAAAGCGAGTAGTTTAATTAACTGTATCATAATTTTTGTGTTTAATTAAAAGTATTACATTGATGAACCCCTAAGTGTTTTTATCTATTTCATTTACCTCTTTAGCAAGAAATAAAATTAACCGCATAAAATCAAAAAGCCATAAGTCTCTTAATTTTAATTTTTTAAGGACAAAATGTTTTAAGATTTATTGATTTGTAAAATGTTGAAGGCCCGAGCCGGTTGGCACTGCTGCTTGAGATAAGACCGTCAGGATCCATCCAGTTCATCCATTTGCCCACTCCTAATAATTGTTATAACTAATTGTAATATAACATTATAGGGGCAAATTATATTGTTTTTATCGTGTCTATATGGGACTTTTAGATATAACCCAAATTTAGAATCATTTGGTGAGATAACAGGGTAAGGTAGCTCATAGTTATTCGTATGATTCATTCCTTTTTCAAAAACTCTGACGCAAACAATTTTAGTATTTGAAAGAAAACGGCATTTATTGAGTTAATAATGACAGATTCATAATTTCAAATTGAATCAAATAGTGTTTGAGTCCTTGGCTTCATTACGGCCGGTCAGAAGGTGAAGGGTAAACATTTTGAAGGATTGAGTTTTTTAATATGTTCCAAACTTTACGTTTTTGGAATGAATTGTGCATATTTGGGGAATAAAGGAAAGACATCTTGAACAGAAATATTAAAAAAAGATCACAAAATTATGTCGAATAATATTACCAGAAAGCGTTTTTTGAAGGTAACCGGTTCTACTCTTGCCGCTGCATCATTTGGGTTCCCTTCCATCATCATTCCAAAGCGAAAAGAAAAACTGGGTGTGGCGCTGGTAGGACTTGGGCGGTATGCGGGAGGTCAGCTCGCGCCGGGATTGCAGGAAACAGAGCATTGTGAACTGCGCGGAATTGTGACCGGAACCCCCTCTAAAATACCGGAATGGCAGGGGCAGTATGGTATTCCCGACCGGAATGTGTACAATTATGATAACATGCACGAAATTGCCAATAATGACGATATTGATGTTGTTTATATTGTAACCCCGCCCGGAATCCATGCAAGAGATGCCATCGTGGGTGCAGAGGCCGGTAAACATGTTTGGTGCGAAAAACCAATGGCCATGGATGAAGAGGAGTGCCAGGCTATTATTGATGCAGCCAATGCAAATCGGGTACAGCTGACCATCGGCTACCGGATGCAGCATGAGCCGAATACTCAGACGATTATCGGTTTTGGAAAGGAGAGAACATACGGCAGAATAGTGAGTTTGAGCAGCGGTGCGGGTTACAGCGGCAGCCACCCCGATCCCGAAAACTGGCGGCGTAATCCCGATCTTGGCGGTGGGGCTCTGTATGATATGGGTGTCTATCCGATTAATGCCATTCGGCATGCAGCACAACTGGAGCCGGTGGCCGTCAGAGGCCGGCAGTGGTCCGAACGGGAAGAGATGTACAGCGATGTGGATGAATTTACCGATTTTGAACTTCGGTTTGAAAAAGGCCTGGTAGCAACCGGTGAAACCAGCTTTGGTAAATCCACAAATTACCTGGATGTGGAGTGTGAAGATGGCTGGTACCGTCTGAGACCGATGCAGCCATACCGCGGTGTACAGGGAGAAACCAGTGATGGTGTTGAGCTGCCGCCCGATCCAAATCACCAGCAGGCCCGACAGATGGACAACGACGCTCTCGCCATCAAAGAGAACAAAAATCCTATTGTGCCCGGTGAGGATGGCCTGGCTGATATCCGGATAGTAAAAGCGATCATGGAATCTTCACGCCGCGACGGGGAGTGGATTGAGCTTTAGGGAATGTGTAATGTAAATCCTGTGTCTACACTGTGATGAATGTGATTTACCTGATGTACTTTGATTATTTAGTTCATGGTAAATCCCGAAATCAGTGGAATATCTACAAATCTCTGATGGTATTCTTTGAGTATAATTTTATAGATGGGTTGTGATTCCCTGTTATGGATTTTTTTAATCACAGTCTATCATAAAAATCAGCGCCAATCACAGTTTAAACAATAAACTATTTTTCAATTAAACCAATAATTCATTTTGAAAACCACACCGCGGTTACGGGCGGCCATGGTTTCGGGGAAGTAGTTGTCGGTATAGACTATAAAAATATCAGATACGGGACTGTACCTCCACTGGAACCGGCTGTTAATGTTGAGATTATCGAGCTGTTCGTTATACTGGATAAAGGTTGTGAAAAAGAGATTATTGGTGAAGGTGATATCGAACCTGGGGCCAACCAGCCAGAATGAATGTTCATTCCAGGGATCGGGAAGGTCCAGATGGTTGTAGGAAGCAAACAGAGATACACTTCCGTAGGGCTGATAGCGATAATTAATGTCTCCTTCCACAAACCAGCGGTTTCCATTATAAAACCCGCCATATCCGGTTGTAAGTGTGTATCGAAAAAGTTTTCTCGTGTCAGATCTGTACTGAATTATCGCGTCGAGCCAGTTGTATTCGGCTCCTTCCTCCAGGAAATGGAGACCGGTATTGGTGGGGTCAAAGGGATTGCGAAGCACCACAAAGTTTTGGTTCACGGACATTTCGATACGGCTCAGGTTGTGAAAAGTGATGTAATAACTCAGACTGGTTACGCGGTCCGTCATACTGAAATCAGACGGACGGAAAAAACTATTGAGCTGCAGATTCATCCCGTGCTGTTCGATGCTGGATTGATCGGGATAGAAACGGTAGGTGAATCGGGGACGAAGTTGAAAAAAATCAGTTCTGGGTACAAATCCGGCTTCTGCAATGTAGCTTTCTCCCACATAATACTGATCGAACCGCAACTGGTATTTCTGCCGGTTGTAGTTCAGTTCCACACCCTGTGAAAATTCTGAACCGTCATTCTCCCGGTCGGAAAAGGATCGAAAGGCAAACACCCGGCCGGTCCAGAAATTATCCTCGCTGGCAAGATTGAACTGAAGTCCGCCGGTCCGGTTGTAGGAATTTCCACTCCACTCATCCGGCTGCCGGAAGTTTTGTCGGTCTGCCAGAATAGCCGAGAGGTTTGACCGGGAAAACATTTTTCTTTGGGCGGTGGCCACAAAAAAGTTACTTGAGGGGTGTATATCTGTATCCTCAGTGTACATATTCATCACGCCAACCCGCCAGTCACGTCCAATATTACCGCTGAGCCTCGCTCCGGCCAGAACCGGTGCATCAATTCCGATTCTTCGTGAGAAAAAGGGGCGGATATTTTGTGTCCCGAAATTGGCGAAGAGGTCGGAATTTTCGAGGAAAAACTGTCTTTTTTCAGGGAAAAACAGCTCAAACCGATCGAGATTCGTGATCTGTTGATCCACATCCGCCTGGGAAAAATCTGGGTTGTAGGTGAGGTCAAGGTTCAGTGATGAGGAAATTGCCAGTTTCGAATCAAAACCGAAATCAGTACGGTAATTTGTTTCATCCGTTGTTTCAAAATCGTGAGAGGCAGATCCGAATATATAGGGAATGAAGCTTAACTGAAGACCGGGATCGGGCGGGGGCTGATCCCACTGAAGGGTGCCTGTGTAGGCCAGTGCGGCTGAAGGAAACTGCCTCGGAACCGGTGCCCAAGACGATTTTTCGTTAATACTCAGATCCAGCCGGGAAAAGTTGATGTTCCAGCGGTCTGAACCGGTATCGTATCGAAGTGATTTGAACGGAATGCGCATCTCGGCCACCCAGCGATCGTCATAGTTTTTGGTGACCGATTCCCATTTTGTGTCCCAGGCAAGATCAACCGCGTAACCGTCACTCATGGTGCCGTCCCAGCGAGCCCCGGCAGCGTTTACTCCGAATGAAAAACCGGTGGTGAGATCGTTGAATGGATCGATAAACATCAGGAAGTTATCGTTCGCACCAAATCGAAAATCAGGGCGGAGCGATTCCACAACACGTGGGGCATCTTCAACGGCATCGTAAAAAATAAGCGCGAGGTAAAGGGCGTCATCGTCGTAAGTCATCCGAATTTCCGATTTCGCAACACTGTAACTTGTATCGTAGGGAGTAACCATAAAAAAATCATCGGCCACATCTGCCCGGAGCCAGTCCTCCTCATCAATCACACCATCGAGAATAATTTCTCCTTCCATTTTTTGAATGTGAAGTACATAATCACTGTTCAAACCGGCTGCGCCATTGCGTTCAGCCATGCCGGACTGGACCTGGAATGCGTGTGCAGAAGGAGTGTCTGAGAAGAAAAGTATCAACAAAAAGAGAGCGGAAAAGGTGATTAAAGTAACAGTATGAGCCATTAAGATTTTTAAGGGAAAGATTGTTCTGAAAGTCATAAGGGAAGAGAAGAGAGGAGTCGCTGTGGCGTAAGAACCGCTGCAGTTTTATCCGTCTTTTCATCACGATTACGGCTGAAAACTATTCAAAGATGTGATATGAAACAAAGCAAATAGATCATTAAAAAGCTTATAAATGAATGATGAGCAAAATTTAATATCAGGACTGTTTGATTCTAAAAGGTTTACATGGCTTGTTTTTTTTCTTATGTCAAAGAGGGCCGTGATAAATCATTTGCCTCAGTGCGGTCAAATCACATACATTATTTGCCGAACAGAGACATAAAATAATTCTTGGAATCTTATGTTGAAATTTCTTTCTGCCGCTGCTTTTTCATTAGCAATCTTATTTACTTTTCAGACTCCTCAGGTTGTCGCTGAAATGGTTTATAAACAGGCCGGACAGGACAATTCGGAGCTTGTGATTGGCACACGTGTGGTGCCGCCGTTTGTGATGGATGAAGGGGATGGCGTGTACAGCGGCATCACCGTAACACTGTGGGAGCAGATTGCCGGTCAGCTCGGACTGGAATATCGCTTTGAAGAGGCCGATATCCAGGGAATGCTGGATGGTGTGGCGGATGGTTCCTATTTTGCCGCTGCTTCGGCGCTGACGATTACATCGGAGAGAGAGGAAATGGTGGATTTTACCCATCCGTTCTATGTAACTGGCCTGGGAATTGCGGTTCAATACCGGCCTTCAGGATTGATGGGAGCGTTGCGGGCACTCTTTTCTCCCGATTTCTGGTGGGTGGTGCTGCTTTTGTTTGGATTGCTGCTTTTTTGGGGTTTGCTTGTCTGGATTTTTGAACGAAAGGAAAATACCGAAGAATTTGGAGGGTCTGCGGCCGAAGGTATTGGAAGCGGATTCTGGTGGGCAGCGGTTACGATGACCACCGTTGGTTACGGTGATAAATCACCCCGCACGATTGGCGGACGGATTGTAGGTTTTATCTGGATGTTTACCGCAATTATTGTGATTTCGTTTTTTACAGCTTCCATTGCTTCAAGCCTGACGGTCACCCAGCTCGAAACCAGGGTGAACGGCCCGCAGGATCTCCCCGATGTACGCGTAGGCGTGCTGGATCAATCAGCACCACAATCCTATATGGAGTCTGAAAATATTAGAGCGCAGGCTTATTCGACGCTGGAGGAAGGCTTGCAGGCCGTTCAGGATGACGAGATCGATGCATTCGTGCACGATGCACCGATCATCGCCTACATTATTCAGGAAGAGTTCAGAAATCGTGTGAGAATTCTCCCGAACACGTTCAACGATCAATATTACGGTATAGCACTACCACTGGACAGTGAGTACCGGAACCAAATCAACCAGGTAATACTCGAAATTATCAATAGTGATGAATGGGCAGAGATGCTGATTGATTATTTAGGTGAATAAAACATCACTAAAAAAAACAAATCTTTGAATTTAAAAAACAAAGTAATCAGTAATGCTGTCAGGGTTTTGCGGAAATCACCGGATATTGTTCAGGAAAAGACTATTCCTTTAAGGATAAATTACCAGTTTAAGAAAGCCGAAAGATACTTTCTGGACCAATCTGTTATAAAGAAAAGAAGTTCTGAATTTCAAAATGAGGTTATGGCTCTCTGGGAAAAGCATTTGGGGATCCGAATTAATCCGGCATGGCATTTTATTTATGCCAATTTCACCGGGAAAGAAGATGTACGGTTTTTGCCTAAACGGGTATGGCTTGATCATATTCATAGTACTTTAAATGATCCGTCATATTTAAATCCAGTTTTTCGGGATAAAAATTTCACAGATTTTATCATAGATAAAAAATATTTACCAAAAACGGTGTTTAAGGTTGTTCGGGGCAGATTTTATGATGATGAAAACAGTGCGATCGATCATAAAAAAGCGTTCTTGAGGCTTTTATCAGATGAAGAAGATAAAATATTAAAGCCAAGTAAAGGTTTCAAAGGTATTGGGGTTCGGAAATTGGTGGTACAGGAAAAAAATGTTTATTTGGATGAAAAAGAGATTACGGCTGATGAATTGATGGATATTACAGGAGAAGACTCAATTGTTCAATACAGGGTCAAACAACTTTCTTCACTTGAAGAAGTACACTCAAGTTCACTCAATACAGTCCGGATGCATACCATTCGATTACAAAATAAAATACATACTTTATCTTCTGTGTTAAAGATTGGAGGGAATAGAGATATTGCAGATAACACATATAATGGCTACCTGAGAGGTGTAAATGAGGATGGCACTCTTGGAGCTGTTACATACGACAGAAAATTATCTCCTGTTGAAAGGCATGGCACGACCGGTTTTGTATTTCAGAAAATAAAAAACATTCCGGCTTTCGAAGAGGCTCTGCTGCTTTGTAAAAAATTACATGAACAGATTATACACCTGGATTTTGCTGGCTGGGATGTAGCTTTTACCAAAGATGGTAAACCCTTGATCATAGAGGTAAATTCAAACCCGACTGTGGAAGTGTTTCAGCTTATCAGTCACCGCCCGATGTTTGGGGATTTTACGGAAGAGGTCCTACATTTTGCACGTGACAGTGATGCGCTCTCACGGCAAAGAAGTAGCTTATCTTTGTTAAAATAAAGCACGGCTTGGCTGAAATATTTGCAGGTTAACTTCCTTTTGCCTGAAACGGAAAATATCAGTTTGTAGTTTTATGTTTGAAGTACTGCAATTTGCTGAAGGAAAATATTTAAAGCCCTGAAATGACAAATAGACTATTCACCAGATGTTTCTTTTTCAGTATACTATTTTTGGTGGGTTTAGATCTCTACGCTCAATCCACAGGTACACTCAACGGATATGTGAGGGATGCGCGAACGGGTGATCCGCTGATTGGTGCGAATGTGGGGCTTGAAGGAACAACTCTTGGAGCCAGTACGGATCCCGACGGGTATTATGAGATAAAAAATATTCCTCCGGGAACATACTCGATTTTGGTATCCTATATTGGATATGAGTCCCGGCAGAGATCAAATATAAGTGTTCGCTCGGCAGGAACCAGAGATATTCATTTCGAGCTTGAACCGACAGCAGAACAACTGGAAGAAGTAGTTGTAACCATTTCTGATCCGCTTCGCAGCCCTCCAGAAACACCGGTTTCATATAAAAGCTTGTCTCCCGAAGAAATTTCAACCTACCCGGCGGGCAACAGTGATATCGCAAAAGTGGTACAATCACTTCCGGGAGTGTCCGGATCGGTAACAGGTTTTCGAAACGATGTAATAATTCGCGGCGGAGCCCCCAACGAAAATGTTTATTTTCTGGATGGAATAGAGATTCCAACCATCAACCATTTTTCAACACAGGGAAGTGCAGGAGGTCCTGCAGGTTTACTGAATGTGGCCTTTTTTGATGGCGTTGAGCTGAGTACAAGTTCCTTCAATGCCGGTGCTGCAAATGCACTTTCGGGAGTCCTGCAGTTTAATCAGCGCAGAGGTAACGACAGGGAGTTCCGGACAAACTTTCGGGTTGGGGCCAGTGAAGCAGCACTGACTACGGAGGGGCCACTTTTTAAAGGAGATGAACGGTTTGCGAATACCACATTCATTGCATCTGTACGTCGGTCTTATCTTCAGCTTCTTTTTGATCTGATTGATCTTCCGTTTCTGCCCGATTATTGGGACTATCAGTATAAAATCGATCACGATTTCAATTCCAGAAATCGGATATCATTTACCGGAGTTGGGTCAATTGATGATTTTAGTATCAATGTTCCCGATGAAGCGACTCCCAATCAACAGGCTATTCTTGAACAGGTTCCTGTGATACGCCAGCAGTCGAATACAACCGGTATTTTGTGGCGCCACCGCCTTCGTGATGGAAATGGTGTCGTGCGGACAAGCTTCGCGAGAAGCTGGTTTTATAATGATTTTATGCGATATCGCGACAATGAAGCTCAGGAAGATCTCTTTTCAAGAAATCGAGCAAGAGAGTGGCGAAAAACAGCAAGGAGTGAACTACGGCTTTTTCGTGAGAGCCTCACATTTACAGCAGGAATGCAAGGCAGAGTCAATGTTTTCAGAAACGATTTTTTTGATGATAATACAGGTGTGGCGTTCGACAGCGATTTGACGTTCCTGTCGTATGGTGGTTTTGCTCAATGGGCGTGGGATGGAATTGCAGAAAATTTTGATCTTACCACCGGTTTCCGCTTCGATGGGAATACATTTACCAATACAGGGAATGAAATCTGGAGAACCTTTTCACCAAGAGCCGCACTCTCCTACAATTTTGGCGAAACCGGACGGTGGCAGTCGGTTATTGCAGTAGGCCGGTATTTCAAAAAACCACCGATGAACTTGCTCGGATATCAGGAGAATGATCGATTTGTAAATCGGGAAACATCCTATATTCGGTCCGATCATATCACCGCTGGAGTGAACTTCTTTCCGAGAGCAAGCACAAAGTTTGCAGTTGAGGCCTTTTTAAAGCTTTATGAGAATTATCCGGTTACCGTGAGAGAGAGGGTTAGCCTTGCAAATCTCGGAGGTGGATTTGAAGTACTGGGCAACGATGATGTGGAATCAGCAGGGAGGGGCAAGACGTATGGGTTTGAGTTTCTGGCTCAGCAGACATTCGACGGGAATTATTACGGTATTCTGGCTTACACTCTTTTTTGGAGTGAATTTACCGGTTTTGACAGAGAGACGTACCTGCCTTCTGTATGGGACAGTCGCCACCTGCTTACATTTACAGGCGGATACCGGATCAGCAACTCCTGGGAGTTCAGCCTGAGAACCAGGTTGCTGGGCCGAACCCCTTATGCACCGGTGAACGAAGAGCGAAGCCTCGAAACCTACCCGGCTTTCGTTTTTAATTACAACGCGCTCGGAAATGAAAGACTGCGCCCGTTTAATGCAACCGATATCCGAATTGACCGAAAATGGGATTTCACGAATATTTCGCTCGACATTTACCTCGAAATTCAAAATGTATTTGGTCAGAATACACCGTCAGAACCCAGCTATTTGCGGGAAAATGGGAATGAACCCCGGCTGACAAGGGTGGATCAGCTCAGTGAATCATCCATTTTACCAACAATTGGGGTAATTCTGGATTTCTGAGGGGGTATGTCTGTCCATTCAGGAATCAGGAAGTATATTCTTCAATGGCATCACTCAGCTCCACGTCTTTTTCATAGAATTTCTCCCACTTTTTTTTCGGATCGGGAGGTGTTAAAATTGAGACAACGATCAGGGCTGTTATGGAAAGGCCTGCTGCCGGAAGGACTATATATTCAAACAGAATAAGCGGTTCTGGCCGGATTGAATTGATGATTGTAATAAGTAGTGTAACTCCCATTCCCGTTGCAATAGATGCAACACCTCCGGCGGTGGTCACCCGTTTCCAGAGAAAAGCCGCAAGCAGGGCAGGGGTAAGTCCGGCACCTACCATCGTGTAGGCCGTAAAGGCCATATCCAGAATAGTGCGGAACTGAGTGAGAAGCAGCCAGGCAAGGATTCCAAGCAGAAGAACCATCAGCCGCTGAAAGAGTACAATCGTTTTTTCAGATGCATCGGGGTTGATAAAACGCTGATAAATGTCACGTGTGAGATTGGTGGATGGTGTCAGCAGGAAACTGTTTCCCGTAGAGGTGATGATTGCCACGGCAGCACAGATGAGAAGGAGTCCCCCGGCAAGCGGTACCCCCACTTCGGTGGCGAAACGGGCAGTGTGAAGGATAATTCGTTCACTGTCTTCTGCGGCCAGGTGCATGATACTTGAAGGGTCAAGGGAGTTGAAATGGCTGAAAGCCAGTATAGCCAGCGATGCGATGGCCGTTTCGATAATAATGGTTCCGATGACCCACCAGATAACAGCAGTTTTGGCGGCTTTTTCGTTTTTGGCCGAATAAAATTTCTGATACATGTTCGACTCTCCCAGCAGCAGCAGCAATGTAGGGAAGAACACGCCCATCACCCAGATCCAGTTGTGGCCGCCCAGCAGATCAAAAAGCTGAGGGTCCAGTTCCAAAGCCACATACTCCATTCCGCCGAGGTTCATAAATACAAGAGGTACTGCAAAAAGTACTGCAATCGTGATGATCGCTCCGTTGATAATGTCAACGGATACAATGGAAAGCATTCCGGCAAATGCAGTAAATGCAATGATAAAACCGGCTGTAAGCAGCACACCCTGCCATTCAGGAATACCGGCTACCAGGTTCAATACAAATCCACCTCCTCGAAACTGGTACCCTACAATAGTGGTGTAAGCAATGACAATAACAATGGTGCCGAGAATTCGGGCCCATTTATTGTATCGAAGCTCCAGGATATCGGGTACGGTGTATTGAGCTATTCGCCGGACACGGGCAGCCAGAAAAAAGACAATTACAATGCCAATCCATGCCCCTGCAGCCAGCCATAATTCAGAAATACCCACACGTGCGGCAAGGCCTGCCCCTGCGAGCAGTGTGCCTGAGCCAAGCCAGGTACAGAGAAGGGTACCTACAAGTTTATAGGTGGGTACTTTGCGTCCCGCGACCATAAAATCTTCCTGATTTTTTATGGTGCGGCTCTTCCAGACGGAGGGGCCCATCAGCAGAGAAAGGTAAAAAATGACAATCCAGAAATAGATGGACATAACCGGGTCGAAATAAGTTTACATGTTTACAGAATAGATAAAATTAGTGGATTAAAGTAGTTTCTAAGCGCTGAAATTCCAAGAAAATGAAAAGATGACAACGGATTAAAATTTCAGGTTCTGAGAAAATCGGTTTTTTTGTCGTGGACCAGCGAAAGATTGTGTATATGAAATGAGAACTTTTTTGAGCTTATAAGAGTGTATCGTCTCAGGATATTATGAATACCCGTGAAACTAACCCGCATTTCTCACCAAGAAATTTAGCTGTGGGCAATCCCGACGGCGGTCGGGAGAAAATGGTGGCGGAAACGTACCTGAGTACGTTGAGCAAACCATTTTTGGGACAACGCAGCTC